>RGZZ01000204.1 GCA_010028905.1 Pseudomonadota bacterium
CGATTTTCTGGTGCTGCATCTGCCGCTGACCTGGGTCACGGGGCCCAATCACAATGGCCGGGCGCAGGTCTTGCAGGCCTTCCACGGCAAGCGGACGGTGAACGGGTACGATGCCTTCCTGCCGGACAGGTATGCAGGTGTGCTGCAGCAGACCCCGTTGCGCCCGTTGGTGCTGCTGGCACCGCAGCGTCCCGCCGTGCCCACGGAGACCCTTGCGCGATGGCTGCTGGAGCGAGACGTACGGTTTGTGATCTACGAGCACCATACCCAGGCGTACGTGCCCCCCGTCTTCACGGAGCAGCATGACGTTCAGCACCGCGTGATGGTGTGCCGCGTGCTGCGTGAGCTCGAGCTGCAGCGGGCGCTGACTGTCATCGAGGATGACGACGACTACATCGTCTATCGCGTGAACCCATGAGCGCGCGCTGCTCTGACCCTGCGCGGAAAGGGTCTCGATGCACGGCAGCGAACGAGGCCGCTCGAGGAGCTTCACAATGACATCGATTCGGGTGGCGATTGCAGGGGTCGGGAACTGCGCCAGTGCGCTGGTGCAGGGCGTGGCATTCTACGGCGGGTCCTCGCAGGCGCCTGACGATGGCTCACTTCCGGCGGGGCTCATGCATGCCCGAATCGGGGAATGGGGCGTGAATGATATCACCTTCTCGGCCGCGTTCGATGTCGACGCGCGCAAGGTGGGGCGCCCACTCGAAGAGGCCGTGTTCGCACCACCCAACTGCACGCCCGTGTTTCAGGCGTCTCTTCCCGGCAGTGGCGTGGTTGTCGAGATGGGGCCGGTGCTCGATGGGGTGGCCACCCACATGGCCGATCACGCGGAGGCCCGTGCCTTTCGTGTAGCCGCATGCCCGTCGGTCGATGTGGCCCAGCGCCTTCGCGAGACGAAGACCGACGTGCTCGTCTGCTACCTGCCTGTGGGTGCTGAGCAGGCCGTGCGCGCCTACGCTGAAGCCTGCCTCGAGGCGCGGGTGGCCATGGTGAACTGCATGCCGGTGTTCATCGCCTCTGACCCGTCGTGGGCCGCTCGCTTCGAGGCCGCGGGGGTGCCCATCGTGGGCGACGACATCAAGAGCCAGATCGGCGCCACCATGCTGCACCGGGCGCTGGCCCGCATGTTCACCGAGCGCGGCGTGAAGCCGCTGCGCACCTATCAGCTCAACACGGGCGGCAACACCGATTTCCTCAACATGCTCGATCGCGGTCGTCTGCAGTCGAAGAAGCGCTCGAAGACCGCCGCGGTGCAGTCACAGCTCGATGTGCCTCTCGCGCCAGACCAGGTGCACATCGGACCCTCAGACTATGTGGCCTGGCAGGGAGACAACAAGGTGGCCTTCATTCGTCTCGAGGGTCTCGGGTTTGGCAACCAGCCCATCGAGATCGAGGTGCGCCTGTCGGTCATCGACTCGCCCAACAGCGCGGGTGTCGTCATTGATGCCCTCCGCTGTGCGGCCCTGGCGCGGCAGCGGGGCATTGGGGGGGCATTGCTGGGTCCCAGCGCCTGGTACATGAAGCATCCGCCCCGGCAGATGCGCGACGCCGAGGCCCAGGAGGCAACAGAGGCCTTCATCACATCACAATGACGAGCCTGAGGGCACGCCTGTGGTGGTGACGGGCTCTTCGAGCCACGCGCGCACGCCGGCGATGAGCCCCAGCACGAGCAGCGACAAGGGTGCGACGCCCCAGATGAGGGCGAGCACGGCAGGGGCAGAGGGCACCTCAGGCGAGACCTCGGGCACCACGCATCGCGCGGGGGCCTCCCAGATGGTGAGACCGTCTTCCGGTGGGTGGGCAGACTGGGTGACGATCTCGGTGTGGCCATCTTTCACAGTGTAGAGACACTGCCACTGCAGCTTTTGAAGCAGACGCGCGCACTGTGGCGATGCGCACACAGACCAGCGCAGGCTGTACGGCTCGGGATGGCTGAGAATGACGCGAACGTAGTTCATCATGCCGTTCGACTGCTCGGCCACGGTGTCGACGCACCCCATGCCGCTTCGGCTCAGCAGCGGGTCGCGGCGCGCGGTGAAGTAGGTTCCGTCGATAGTCTGCGCCTGGCTGATACGTGACAGCCTCGGCATGTCGCCCTCTGAGAACCCGAAGGTCACATAGCGCCAGCGGTCACGCCCGTGACTCGAGAGCCAGTTCGCCACCGTCGTCACCTGTTCAGCCTGGGCTGGGCGCTTGACCAGCACCACGTGCGTGGTATACGTGGCTGCCTGCAGCGCCACGCTCGCGAACAGGGCCAGCAGCGCAAGTGCCAGGGGTCGCGGCGCTATCTGGGCGACCCATGCGCCGAGCGGCAGAAGAGCGACCAGCGCACCCCACAGGGCGAATCGCTCGTAGGTGAGCCAGTAAGACAGACCTGGAAACATCAACCCTGGCACTGAGGTGTAGGCGGGGCCCAGCGAGAGCGTGGCCAGCAGCGCGACGAGGGCGGTGAAGGCCCACATCTCACGTCGCTTGAAGCAAGCCCACACAAGAACGGGGGCGAGCAGCGGAAGCGGCCCCCATTCTCCCGGAACGAGAAGCCAGAGCAGCCCGGGGTTGGAGAGAAACGCTGTTCGCGTGGCGTGGGGGATCTCGGTTTGCATCACCCGACCATGATGCGACCACCACACGAAGGGCACCAGCACGACGACGGCGGCCAGACCCAGTGTCAACGCGGCGATCAGGGGTTGTCTGCCGTTCCTGACAAACGAAGCGTCGTTCTCTCGGTGCCGGCGAAGGGCCAGCCACAGCAGAACCGTGACAGCAAGCATGGGCAGCCCCACGATGCCCGTGAGATGGTGGGTGGCCACGCATGCCCCTCCTAGACCCGTCCAGGCCACGAGATCAACGGCGCGCCCATGTGACAGGTAGCGCGCCAGTGACGCCGTTGCGGCGAGGGCGAGAACCAGCGCGGCCATGGTGGGGAGCTGCCCGAACGAGTAGACCGTCGTGTAGACCCCCGCCGAAGCAACGGCGAACGCAGCGGCCCAGCCTGCGGTTGCGCGGTCGGCTAGCGCGTCGGCCAGGAGCCACACCGACAGCGGCAGGGCCGTCAGAATGCCGAGCTGCACGCAGCGGCAGGCCGTCTCCAGATCGGTGAC
Source organism: Pseudomonadota bacterium (assembly GCA_010028905.1). Taxonomy (NCBI): domain Bacteria; kingdom Pseudomonadati; phylum Pseudomonadota; species Pseudomonadota bacterium. The sequence goes on from RGZZ01000204.1 coordinate 3,105, forward strand.
CTTCGCCACGAGCGCCACCAGCTGGTGCAGCAGGGGGGGATAGCTGAACACCCAGAAGCCGCCGTACCAGCGGGGCTCCCACCCCTCGAACCATCCGTTGGCGTAGTGGTCGGCGAAGAAGAGGTGGGTCTCGGCATCGAAGGTTTGCGCGAACACCATCGACGCGGTGGGGATGAGGTTGACGAAGAACGCCACCAGCACGGCGTGTGAGAGGCGAGGGGCCGGCAGGCGTGAGCGGCTCAACGGTGCGTGCCACATGACAAGAGCCACCCCTCGGTGCGAGAGATGGCTCTTGTCTGCGCTACCTACTGCGCGAGGATCATCAGTTGCTGGTTGAACTGCAAGGGGTCGCCATTGCCACCCACCAGCACGCCGAAGAACACGGCCTGGCTCTGGGTGAACACCCCTCCCACCAGCTGGAGCGGATTCGTCGAAGAGTCACGGCTGCCATTGAGCTGGCCTCCCACGGTCACCGCGAACGAGCCACCCAGGAAGTCGGTCGTCGTGGTGGTCACAGGGGCCACGCGCGCGGCGTACTCGTTGTACGAGCCGCCCGTGATGGTGTTGTTGCCGGCGTTGAACGACGCGAGGCCTGCCAGGCCTCCGGTCAGCGAGCGCATGCCCACCGTGTACATGGTGGGCTGCACGTTCACCGTTGCCGCGTTCAGCGTGACGGGGCTGGCCATCATGAAGTACTGGTCGAGGTTGGCGTTGCCGGTGGCACCGGCGAGGGTGAGCACCGAGTCGGTGCCCACTGCGCCGTGAAGGGTGAAGGCGCTCCCACCGTTGATGGTGAGATTTGCAGTGACGGCGCCCGCGGAGGTCACGCTGTACGTGCCCGACCATGCGGCACCCTTGAGGGCGCCCGTGACGTGGCCTGCGCCGTCAAATTCCAGCGTGCCTGCGGCGTAGCCCACTGCGGGAGAGCTGAACGCGACATTGAAGGCGTTGGTGGCGAAGGGGCCGCTCACCGATGCCGCGGAGAAGCCGCTGCCATCGATCTGCACCACGGCGATGCCGCTCAGAGCGTCACCGTTGCCGCTGCCATAGATGGCGCTGTAGATGGCGCCGCCCGCCGGAGAGCGGGAGACCTGGCCCTTCAGGGTGAGGGGGTACTGGCTGGTGCTCAGCGACGCGGTGAAGTTTCGGTTCGAGGCGATCTGGTAGGTGCCGCCCGTGATGTTGAACACGGTGGTGGCGTTGGGCACGTTGAAGACGTTTGTGCGGGTGAGCTGACCGCTGGTCACGTTGCCGGCACCGTCGAACACCACATAGCCGTTGAGTACGCCTCCCGTGACCGTGCCGCTGTCGGCACCCGTGATCTCGTAGCGCTGACCGGCCTTGAGCAGGGCGGTCGTGCCCGTGACCTCGATCGTGAACGGGGGATCGTTGACGGTGGTGGTCTGGCCGTCTTCCACCTGCACGGCGAAGTTGCCGCTGCCCGCGACGGTGCTGCCCTCGAGCAGCTCGTAGCGCAGCGTCACCGTGGTGGTGGGCACGTTCGACAGGGTCACGGGCGATGTTTTCGGAACGGTGGCCGAGTAGACAAGTGTCTTGTTAGCGTCGTAGCCGCTGATGCGGAACTGGGTCACCGACGCAGGAACCTGATTTGTCTTGCTCGTGGCGAGGCTGGGCACGAGCACTACCGAGCCGAAGGTCGGTCGCTCGGGGGCTGCGCTCGTCAACGTGCTCCCGCCTCCGCTGCTCGAGCCGCTGCCGCCGCAGCCCACGAACACGAGCGTGATGGTGATGAGCGCTGCAATGGCCAGCAGCAGGGGTCTGCCGATGCGACGAAATCGGGAAGTCTGCACGTGGGCCTCGATTCTCCCCTCTGCGCCACAGTGGCGAGAGGTCAACGTTCCAGGAGATTGTGGGATTCGCCAGACGCACGGTGCTTTCCTGCCAGATCGCGTTCAGCATGAGTGCGGCCTGTGTCAGGGAGGAAGCCCGTGCGCATGCTCCAATACCCCGATCTCGAGGAGGATGGCGTGCACGATCAAGACGCTGGCGCGCAACGCGTGCGCCGCGAGTTCCTCCGCAGCCGCGAGCCGGACCCACATCGCGCGCGCCGACGCCGCATCCTCGCCGCGCATCCGGAGATGCGCCGCCTCTACGGGCGTGAGCCTCGAACGGTGCTGCTGGTGATCGGGGTCGTGACGCTCCAGGTCGTTGCGGCCGCTGCGTGCAGGCAGGCGCCGTGGTGGGCGGTCGTCGGGCTGGCCTGGACCATGGGCGCGGTGGCCAATCACGCGCTGTACGTGCTCATCCACGAGTGCGCCCACGACCTGGTTCTGCCCCGTCGGTGGCAGAACCAGGCGTGCGCCGTGCTCGCTGACCTTCCCAACACGGTTCCCAGCGCCATGTCGTTCCGGCTCTATCATCTCGCGCATCATCGCCATCAGGGCGACGTGCTGCTCGATGCCGATCTGGCGTCACATGCCGAGGCGAGCTGGGTGGGGAACGTGGCCTGGCGCAAAGCGCTCTGGCTGTGCGCACTGCCGCTGCTGCTGGCCCTGCGACCGCTGCGCATCCGCGGGGTCGGGTTCATCACGCCGGCCGTGCTGCTGAACTGGGCCGCGGTTGCGCTCTTCGACCTCGTCGTGGTGGTTGCGCTGGGACCCCGCGCGCTGGCCTATCTCTTCTTCTCGTTCTGGTTCTCCATCGGTCCGCACCCGCTTGCGGCGCGGTGGATTCAGGAGCACTACACCACGCAGGCAGACGATCAGGAGACCACCAGCTACTATGGGCGTGGCAACATCGTGGCCCTCAACGTGGGCTACCACAACGAGCATCACGATTTCCCGGCGGTGCCATGGAGCCGTCTGCCGGCAGTGCGTGACACGGCCCCCGAGGCCTACCTGACCCTGCACCTCCATCGATCGTGGCGCAGGTTGCTCTGGCGCTTCCTCACCGACGAGCGCATCTCGCTGTGGAGCCGCGTGACAAGGGAGTCGTGACCTCGGGTCATCTCGGCGCGCGTGGCGAATCAGACCTGCGTCGTGATCTGAGCGCCTGTCGATAGACCTCTTCGACCCGTTCCACCAGCCGAGACCAGTCGTGCGCGCCAGCCCGCTCGAGCCCGCGTGCGCCCAGCTCGTGGGCCAGCGATTCGTCTGACAGCAGGCGCAAAAGCCGCGCGCGCAGCGCGTCCACATCGCCCGGCGGGTACAGCAGGCCCGTGTCGCCCAGCACCGCGCGGTAGCCGGGGTTTGCTGCAGCAACCACCGGCGCGCCGCAGGCCATGGCCTCGAGCAGCACGATGCCGAAGCTCTCCCCGTGGTGCGAGGGCGCGCAGAAGATGCGGCACGTGGCGAGCAAGGCCGCTTTGCGCGCGTCATCGACGGGCCCGACGAAATCGATGTCGGGACGTCCCTCCGCCTGTCTCCGAAGGGCAGGCGCGAGGGGACCGTCTCCCGCGATGACCAGCCGGATGCCCGGGTGCTCTTGGGCGAGGAGGGCGAAGGCGCGGATGAGATCGCTCACGCCTTTGCGCGGCTCGAGACGGCCCACGTACAAGATGACCCCCTCGCGCGCTGCAGCGCTTTCGCGCTGCAGGGTGTCCGCATCGATGCCGTTGGGCACGATGACCGTCCGGCGCGAGGGCAGGGAGCGAGCCGCCACCAATGAGACGGCCATCACGCCGTCGAGGGCAAGAGACAGCAGATGTCCCGCCAGCGGCATGAGCACGCGTCCCGCCAGGGCGCCCCACAGCCCCTCAGGAGGGGCATCGTGGAACGTGGCCACGTGCGCGGCATCGGGCGTGGCCCACCAGAGCTGGAGGCCCACGAAGGGGTTCCAGGGCGTGTGCAGGTGAACCACGTCGAACCGTGCGTCGCGCACCCGGTGCATCTCGGCGCGGGTGACCACCCCCACGTCGATCTGGGTACCGCTCAGGCCCATCGTGACAAAGCGCCCGACGCGCATCTCGTCTGCGCCGTCGGTGGTGCTTCCCTGCCCGGGCCCCACGATGACGGCGTGGTGCCCCCGCTCGCGCAGCGCGCGGGCCAGTCCGCGCACGTGTGATTGAACGCCGCCGGGACGGTCGAGATCGTAGGGGCAGACCAGGGCCACGCGAAGCGGCTCGGTCACGGCGCGTCCAGGTCCACGCGCTGGGGCCTGGTCACAGCGCGTCCAATGCATCGCGAAGGGGCTCTCGCCGCAGCAGGCGCAGCGCGGGCCCGCTCGCCGCGAGGCCGAGCAGCAGCGTCAGCATCGAGACCGCCGCGATCAGTTCCGGAGAGAGCCCGGCGCGCAGATGCACGAGATCGTTGCGGTAGGCTTCGAGGGCCACGCGGGCGGCCGCGTGACCCAGAGCGATGCCGGGCACGAGCACGATGAGCCAGGTCAGCACCATCTCGTGGGTGATGAGGTGCGCGATCTCGCGTCGCTCCAGTCCGATGCCCTCGAGCAGGGCGAGCTCGCGCCGGCGCTCGAGCACCCCGATGGCGCTGGCCGAGCCCGCCAGCACCACGGCCAGCGCCCCGGCGAAGAGGGCGGTGACCAGGCCGTATGCATCCATGAGCGAGAGCAGGTGGGAGACCTGGCTGCGCTCCTCGTCGAGATCGATGACCCGATCGACCGACGCGAGGTGGTCGAGCCGCCGGCGCACGTCCGCGGCCTGTGCGGGGTCGGCTTCGATGAGCAGCACGTTCACGCGGTTCGTGGGCGTGCCGCACGCGGCGGTCACGATGGCGTGCACCGTCCGCAGCGGGGCTCGGGAGATCAGGGCGATGGGGTCGTCGATGGGGGGACCCACCGTCGCGTGGATGGATGGGGTGGCCTGCCTGCCGTCGAGCTTCAGCGAGACGCGGGCGCTGTCGCCAGGACGGGCGTTGAGGGCCTCGACGGCGGCGGGGGTGAGAAAGAGCGGGCTCTCGTCGCCCATCTCGAGCGGGGTTCCGTCAATCGCAATCTGTCTCACCAGCGAGGCATGGGGGGGCAGGCCCAGCAGCGGGATGGTGACTGATTTTTGACCCACGGTCACGTGCGTGACGATGCGCAGGGCGGGTTCCACGCGTCGAACCCCCGGCCAGGTGTCGATGGGGGGCAGGGCAGACAGTGTCACGTCACCGTCGAGTGAGGCATAGAACGTCCAGCGGTTCACCCCACCGAAGAAGGCGGCCAGGGTGGCGCTCTGGCTCTCGAGCAGCGCGCCGATGAGGGTCATCTGCGCCACGGCGATGCCCAGCCCCACCCCCACCAGGGCGCTTCTTGCAGGGCGGCGCATCAGGCCGAGCAGCGCAAGGCGCAGCCGGAGCGAGAGGAGGGGCGCCAACCAGCGCGGCAAAGAGAGCGGGCTGCCTCGCAGCACCGTGTGCACGGGCTCCTGTGCGGCCAGCATCGACGCCGTTGGCTGACCTCTGTGCGCGCGGGAGATGACGGCGCACGCCACCGCGCTCACGCCCGTCGTGACGGCTGCGGCGACGATCACGGTGCCGATGTGCAGGTTCGCGATGACGAAGGGCAGCCCCAGCAC
>RGZZ01000205.1 GCA_010028905.1 Pseudomonadota bacterium
CACGACCAGACGAGCCGTGCTGCCCTCTCTGGGCTGGCTGGGAACGAACGAGATGTCGGCGACGACGAGATCTGCCTGGTTCGTCGCGCGGTCAGGGGCCTGTGCCTGTGGCGCAGGGGCTGAGGTTGGTGCGGGAAGGGGCTGAGAGACGCGAGGGGTGATGACAGACATGGGTGGAGCTCTCCTGATTGCGTAATAGAATGAAGACCTCGACGCGAACCTTCGCGCGAGCTCTCCGAGCGCCACACCCATCGTGGGGAATAGTAGACGATGCGCCCAGGCGAATCCATCTCGAGATGTTAACGCGTCACACGATCGTCAGGCGACCGTCAAGACCCATCCAGGTCGCAGGTCGTCAACACCCTTGCCTCGTGGCCGCCAGCTTGCGCTTCAGCGCCACCGCCGCCTGGGTATAGCCGCCCCCCACGCCGTCGACGAAATGGAGATGCTGATCGCGGCGGTCGCGCACATAGCACGTCATGAGGCTCTCGTCACAGACGTGGAGGCCGTACACGATGTCGCCCGCCTGCTCGAGCGCGAGCAGATCTGCCTCCAGCGCGGCACGCTGCTCGGGCGTACCACTGACGACTGTGCAGAGACGGCCATCGAGGGTCATTGTGCTCGCCAGCTGCACCAGACGGTCGATGTAGTAGCGACCGTTCTCATTGCGGGCGAAGTAGGGGCGGCTCAGCTGCGTCATCAGCCATGCCTCGATGAAGTAGCGCAGGTCGAAGCGCTGGAGACGCGCCCGCGTCTCGTTCTCGAGCTTCTTGAACCCCAGCGCGAAGTGGAGGTTCGGCTTCGAGATGGGGTTGCGATTCTCGAAGGCGCCGTAACGGTTCTCGAGGGCGCGAACCACCGAGGCAAGAGACGCGCCTTGTCGCTCGCGAACCCTCGACGACACGATGAGGCACAGCACCTCGTGGGTCGACTGCGGAGGCGGGATGCTGCTCCAGCGACACTCCATGCCCGTGAGGTCGAGCTCGCCCGACGACGTGGTCAGTACCTCTGGCGCATCGCCGCCCTTGACCATGCGCTCTGCGAACTCAAACCCGGAACCGAGCGCCACGGGCTGGACGAGGCCTGCGCCATTGATGTCGACCCTGGCGACGCCGAGGCTTGCATTCACGTCGTAGGCGTCGGCCACCGGCACCCGACCGACCCGCAGCTGCAGCCCGAACTGCGCCATCGTGTTGTCGCGATGGCGCGCCAGCGCGATGGCGACGGGCTCAGCCAGGCCTGGCGGAACGAGCAATGTTGCGCCGTCGCCGCCGAAGAAGAAGGGGAGCTCGATCTGACGCCGATGGGCAAGGTTGAGCGCCGCAATGATGCAGCCCGTCGCCACGAGGTTGATCTCGTTGAGCCTGCCCTCGGCCACGGCCTTTGTCGAGCCGCGCACATCGGTGATGACGATCTCCCAGTCAGGCGGCACCGCCGCGAAGGCAGACGCATCATCGAGAACCTCGGCGAGGGGCTCTGTGCGAACAGGGAGATCAGTATAGAATCCCGCGGTCTCGGTGGCGCGGTTCGCACCCACGGCGGCGCTGCCCCTTCCTCTGGGAATCGACGGTGGAACACGTTCGCGTGCCGCTTCGCGCTGCCCTCCCCGAGCGCGCGAACCTGTCTCAACGGCAGGGTCGTGAGGAGATGCTCCAGAAGATCGATCGCATGAGCTGGGCCTTTCGCGAAGAGAAGATCGATGCGCGCATCCGCGAGATCTGGAGCGCGCGCGTCCGAGACAAGGTGTCGCTGAGCGCACGCTGGAAGCGCGGAGGCAGAGGCTTCGAGTCGCCCCCGCCGGCCGAGGGAGGCGCTGGCTGGAAGCCCCTTCCCGAGGGGGGGCTGTGGGGACGCGACACCGAGACGACGATCTGGGTGCGGCTGCAGGCCAGGGTTCCGGAGGGCTGGCGCCACAAGGTCGTGCTGCACGTCGTGCCCGAGCAGTGCGAGCTGCTGGCCTACGTCGACGGCAAGGCGCTCGGCGCCCTCGATCTGTATCATCACACCTGGGTGCTCAGCGAGCGCGGTCGTCCCGGTACCTGCTACGACATCGCCCTCGACGCCTACTGCGGGCTCACCGTCATCGGCACCACCCCCGAGGTGGGCGGAAACCGCGCGCCCATGCGGGGCATTCCCATCATCGAGCTGCTCTCGATCGATGCCGAGACCGAAGGCCTGGCCCGTGACATGCGCTTTGCCCTCGACACGGCGCGTCAGCTCGATGACACCTCGATCGAGCGCCATCGAATCGTGCGCGTGCTCGACGAGACGGTGAACGCCCTCGACTTTCGCCGCGGCACCGAAGACGAACGCTTCCACGCCAGCGCGCGAGCGGCCCGAGCGCGCCTGCGCGAAGCGCTGTTCAGCGGTGCGCCCTCACATCTCTCGCGTCCCACGATTCACGCCGTGGGGCACGCCCACATCGACACCGCCTGGCTGTGGCGCCTCGACCACACCCGTCGCAAGTGCGTGCGCACCTTCACCACCGCCGTCTCGCTCATGGAGCGGTATCCCGAGTACGTCTTCACCTGCTCGCAGCCGCAGCAGTACGCCTACATCGAGAGCGACAGCCCCGCGCTGTTCGAGCGCATCCGCGGCGCGGTGAAGAAGGGCCAGTGGGAGCCCGTGGGCGGCATGTGGGTCGAGGCCGACTGCAACGTGAGCAGCGGTGAGTCGCTGGTCCGGCAGTTCGTGTACGGCCTTCGCTACTTCGAGAAGGCCTTCGGTCGCTATCCGAAGGTCGTCTGGCTGCCCGACGTGTTCGGCTACTCGGCGGCGTTCCCCCAGATCATGCGCAAAGCCGGCATGCGCTACTTCATGACCACCAAGATCTTCTGGAACCAGGTGAACCGCCCTCCGTACCAGACCTTCGAATGGCACGGCATCGACAACACCTCGGTGCTCGTGCACTTCTCGCCCAACGGCGACTACAACGCGCTCATGACGCCCGCGCAGCTGGCCGACCTGTGGACGCGCTACGATCAGAAATCGCTCAACAGCGAGCTGCTCTACATCTACGGCCACGGCGACGGTGGGGGCGGCCCCACCGAGGAGATGTGCGAGTCGGCCGAACGGGCGCGTCACTTCGCGGCGGGTCCGGAGGTGGTGCGCTCGAGCGCCGAGGCGTTCTTCGAACGGCTCGAGGCGTCACTGGCCGACATGCCCCACGTCCCGCGCTGGGTCGGCGAGCTGTATCTCGAGTACCACCGCGGCACCTACACCTCGCAGGGGCGCACCAAGCAGGGTAACCGACGCAGCGAGATCGCGCTGCAGACCGCCGAGCAGGTGGCGGCGGCGGCGATGCTCGCGTGCGGCACCGCCTATCCCCAAGCGGCGCTCGAAGAGGCGTGGAAGCTCGTGCTGCTCAACCAGTTCCACGACATCCTGCCGGGGTCTTCCATTGCCGAGGTGTATCAAGACGCCGCCCTCGACTACGCCAGCATTGCAAAAACCACCAACCGCACCGTGAACGACGGGCTGAAGGCCATCGCCGCGGGCTGTTCGGGCAAGACGGTCGTGGTGTTCAACCCTTTGTCGTGGGCCCGCCGCGATCCGCTCTCCCTGCCATCGACATGCGGGCTCCCCGGACAGGTCGTAACCGACCTCGACGGCACGGATCGCCTGCTTGCGATTCCGCGTGAGGCGCTACCGTCGATGGGCTGGGCCGCCCTCGCGCACGAAGACGTGGTGGCGCCTGAGAAGAGCAGCGATCTGAAAGCCTCCCGACAGGGGCTCGAGAACCGCTTCTTCCGCCTCACCTTCGACGCCAGCGGCGAGATCACGTCACTCTTCGACAAGCGCCACCAGCGCGAGGTGCTGCGCCCGATCGACGGGGTGAACGGCAACACCCTCATCGCCTTCGAAGACAAGCCCATGAACTGGGACGCCTGGGACATCGACGTCTTCTATCAAGACAAGCCGCACCCCCTTCGCGGACGGCCGAAGATCACCGTTTCAGAGAAAGGACCGCTGCGCGCCTCGGTCGACATCGAGCGCACCATCGACGAGGGTCGTGGCTCGGTGGTTCGTCAGCGCATCTCGCTGCACCGAGACCTCGCGCGCATCGACTTCGAGACGTGGGTCGACTGGAAGGAGCGCCAGACCCTTCTGAAGGCAGCCTTCCCCGTGGCGGTGAACGCCGCGCGCGCCACCTACGACATCCAGTTCGGCCACGTCGAGCGCCCCACCCACTGGAACACCTCGTGGGACTGGGCTCGCTTCGAGGTCTGCGCGCACAAGTGGGCCGATCTCAGCGAGGGCGACTACGGCGTGGCGCTGCTGTCTGACAGCAAGTACGGGTGGGACATCCGCGATGGCGTGATGCGTCTCACCCTCCTCAAATCGTCTATCGCGCCAGACGCCACGGCTGATCTCGGCATCCACCACTTCCGCTACGCCCTGGTGCCGCACGCGGGCGACTGGCGAAGCGCCGAGGTGGTTCGTCGCGCCTACGAGCTGAACGTGCCTGCCCCTTCGGCGCCGGTTCCCTCGCGGGCGCGGGGAGATGTGGCTCCCCGCGTCTCTCTCGTGACGACCGAAGCCCCCAACCTCGTGATTGAAACGGTGAAGAAGGCCGAAGACAGCGACGCCATCGTGGTGCGCCTGTATGAGGCGTTCAACCAGCGCGGCCGCGGTGTTCTCCGCTTTGACCGCCCTGTGCTCGAGGCCCGCTGCGTCGACCTGCTCGAGCGTGGGCCGGACGGCGAGGCGCCCCGCATCGATGGAGAGACCGTGGCCTTCGACTACGGCCCCTTCGAGATCAAGACCGTCTGGATCCGACTGGCGTCACAGAAGAACCGAAAGGGCCGCTGATCTCCGATGCGCCGTCGCGAAGCGCTCACCCTGGGCGTCGCCGCCCTGCTGTGCGCGACATCGTGCAGGCGCGCAGACGAGCACGCCAGCCTCCCTCGCGTCCGCATCAGTGTGAACGGGGTGGAGGGTGGCAAGGGCAGCACCGGCATCACGTGGCTGAACGCCATCGCGCCCGGCATCGAGAAGACGCTCGAAGCCGCGGGCACGCCCGTGCGCATCGAGGTCGTGGGAGACGGCGGGAGCGATGAGAGCTTCAAGTCGCGCCTGGTTCTCGATCTGAGCGCTGGCACCGGTGCCGACATCATGAGCTTCGACGCCATCTGGACCGCCGAGGCCGCGAGCGCAGATCTGCTCGAACCCCTCGATCCGCTCGTGCGCACGTGGGGCGACTGGGCGCAGTACCCCGACTCGATGCGGCGCATGGGCGACTATCGAGGCCGTGTGTTCATGGTGCCCTTGCTCACCGACGTGCGCGGCATCTACTATCGCAAGGACCTCTTCGAGAAGGCGGGACTGCCGCGAGAGTGGACCCCTCGCTCGTGGAGCGACATCTACGCGGCGGGCGAGCGCCTGAAAGCGCTTCCGGACGTCATACCGATTCAGTGGAACGGGGGGAGCGCATTCGGCGAGGCCTCCACCATGCAAGGCTTCTACCTCGTGCTGCTCTCCGCCGGAGGCGACCTCTACGACACGACGAGCAACCGATGGATTGCCGACAGTCCGGCCCTTCGCCGAACGCTTGCATTCTATCGCACCATCTACCTCGAGCGACGTCTGGGAGATGTGGCGCTGCAGCTCGACCCCAAGGGTCGCGATCGCTCGTTCGAGCGGTTTCGCGACGGGCGCATCGGCATCTACCCGGAAGGCACCTACATGTGGATCGACGTGCTCAAGCCCGGCGGGCCATGGGGCCTGGCCAACCGAGACGCAGTCGTGGGCTGGGCCCCCATGCCGGGCGGCGGCGAGGCGGGCGACCCACCTCTGGTGAGCATCAGCGGAGGCGGAGGGTTCATCGTGAACAAGCGCTCGCCCCACAAGGCCCTGGCGTGGAGAGTGCTGGCCGCGATGAACAGCGCCGCGTCGCTCGATGCGCTCATGTGCAAGGCCCCCTTCATCGCGGCACGGCGCGACGTGCTCGACTCGCCCGCATTCAAGACCGACCCCGAGCTGACACGCGAGGTGGCGGCGGCCCTGCCCGTCACGCGCTTCCGCCCAGGCTTTCCGCTATACCCACGGGTGTCAGAGCTCGTCGGGGTCATGACCGATCAGATCTTGAATGGAGCCTCGACCGATGAAGCCCTCTCGGCCTACGGTCGCGCGCTGCGAGACCTCGCAGGCAGTGAGCAGGTGATCGATGTCCGCTGAGCAAGGCGGCCCTCCCTCGATGCTGACCCGCGGCCTGCTGGTCGCGTTCCTGCTGCCCGGCGCGCTGCTGCTGCTGGCGTTCCTGGTGGTTCCCGGTGCATGGTCGCTGGGCCAGAGCTTCACCAGCTACACCCTGCTCGGCCCCCAGGCCACCGACACCCACTTCGTGGGGCTGCGCAACTATCAGCGCGCCCTGGGCGACACCGGGTTCTGGAACGCGCTGCGCGTGAGCCTGCTCTACGTGTTCGGATCGGCTGTGGTCGGGCAGATGGGCGTGGGACTTGTGCTGGCGCTGTACACAACCCGCCTGGAAGACCGCTTCGCGACCCTGGTGCGCGGCGCCGCGGTGCTGGCATGGATCGCCCCCGGCGTGGTGGTGGCGATACTCTGGAACATCTACCTGCAGCCCGAGGGGGGCACCCTCAACCGCTTGCTCGGAGTGCAGATCAGCTGGCTTGCGGAACATCCCCTGATTGCCATCACGCTCTACAACACATGGCGTGGCGCCGCGTTCTCGATGCTGCTGCTCGATGCCGCGCTGCGCAGCATCCCCATGTCGTACCTCGAAGCGGCGGCCGTCTGCGGCGCCAGCACCTGGCAGCGGTTCCGCGACATCACGCTTCCGCTGCTGCGCCCGCAGCTGCTCACCGATCTGCTGCTCATCACCCTCTGGACCCTCAACGACTTCGGCCCCTACCTGCTCACCAGCGGCGGACCGAACCACCAGACCGAGGTGATCCCCATCTTCACGTGGCGCGTGGCCTTCCGCTCGTTCGATCTGGGCTATGGCGCCGCGCTGTCGACGCTGCTGCTGGCCGTGAACCTGGCCCTCGCGCTGCTGTATCAGGCGATGCTGCGCCGGAGAGCCCGATGAGCAGCTTCGCATCAAGGGTCTTGCGCGGCGCCGTGCTTGCCTTTCTCGGGGTGTACTTCGCGGCCCCCTTCGCCTGGCTGGTGGTGGCACCGTTCTCGACGCACCCCTCGTTCGCGGTGCGAATGCCTGACTTCACGCTCGAGAACTTCCCCCGGCTGCTACAGACCCGAGGCGCGGTGGAAGCCTTCGGAAACTCGGTGGTGATGGCCGGATTCACCATGCTGCTCGTCACGCTCGTGGCCACCTCATCAGCGTACGCACTGTCGCGCCAGTCGTTTCGTGGGCGCGACCTCGTTCTCTACCTGCTGGTCCTGTTCTCATCGGTGGTGACGGGCGTGGCGGCGGTGGTGCCGCTCTTCACCATCACCATGAAGCTCGGGCTGCTCGACACGCACGCAGGCGTCATCCTGGTGATGAGCGGCGGACTCTTGCCCTCGTCGCTGTTCATCATCAAGGACTTTGTCGACGGCATCCCCCGCGCCTATGAAGAAGCCTCTCTGGTCGATGGCGCGACACCCCTGCAGACCTTCGTGCACGTCGCACTCCCGCTCTGCTCGGGCGGAATGGCCGTGATCGCGCTGCTCTCGTTCGTGCAGGCGTGGGACAACTTCCTCACGCCGTACATCTTGCTGCGAAGCCCCGAGCACTATCCGGCTTCGGTGGCCATCTACGCGTTCTTCTCGGAGATGGGACTGCCCTTCCTCAATCTGGTAGCGGCGTACTCCCTGCTGTACGCGCTGCCCGTGCTGGTTCTGTACCTTGTGATTCAGCGCGTGTTCGGATTTCAGCTGCACGGAGGCATCAAGCAATGAGCCGCGTCATCGAGCTCGAGAACGTGACTCGGCGGTTTGGCGCGGTGACGGCGCTGCACCCCGTGAGCCTGCGCATCGAGGCGGGAGAGTTCTTCACGCTGCTGGGGCCGTCTGGCTCTGGGAAGTCGACCCTGCTGCGCATACTGGCGGGGCTCGAGACTCCTTCAAGCGGCGTGCTGCGCTTCGATGGCGAAGATGTGACGCGGGTACCGGTCTGGAAGCGCCACACCGCCATGGTGTTCCAGAGCTACGCACTCTATCCGCACATGACCGTGGCCCAGAACATCGGCTACCCGCTCAAGATCCAGAAAGTGGCGCGCGAGGCCCTGGAGAGCCGCGTAAATGAGGTGGCAGAGGCCCTGCAGATCGGGCACCTGCTCGCCCGCAAGCCAGCCCAGCTGAGCGGCGGCCAGCAGCAGCGCGTGGCCCTGGCCAGGGCCCTGGCCGCATCACCGAAGCTCTTCCTGTTCGATGAACCGCTGTCGAACCTCGACGCGCGCATGCGCCTCGAGGCCCGCACGTTCATCAAGACGCTGCAGCGCGAACTCGGCATCACCTCGATCTACGTCACCCACGATCAGTCGGAGGCCATGGCCCTCTCCGACCGCATGGCGATTCTGGAGAACGGCCATCTGCGTCAGGTCGGCACGCCGCGCGAGGTCTACCGCGTGCCCGCCGATGCGTTCGTGGCGTCGTTCGTGGGAAGCCCGCCCATGA
>RGZZ01000206.1 GCA_010028905.1 Pseudomonadota bacterium
CATCGACCACCACTTGAGGTTGATCTCCGGGGTGCCGGTCTCCTGGGCCTTGCGGATGGCGAGATCGGTCATCCAGTCGACCACCTGCCAGAAGTAGTGCTCGGTGATGGAGTTCTTGTCGAAGTCTGGCGCCGGGTTCGTGAAGTCGATGGCGTACGGCACGCCGTCGCGGATGGCGAACTCGACCGTGTTCATGTCGTAGCCCAGCGCGCGGTTCAGCGCCAGGGCGTCGTTCACCACGCGGGCGCCGAGCTCGGGGCTCAGGTGGTTGTGATCGACGAAGTACGTGCCGAACATGCGCTCGAAGGGCGGGTGCCACTTGATGGGCAGGATCTTCTCACGGCCGATGCAGATGCAGCGGACGTAGTGCTCCCACTCGATGCACTCCTGCAGCATCATCTGGGTGTCGCCGCTCTTGTTGAAGGCGTCCCACAGCTGCTCGAGGCTGCGAACCTTGGTCACCGACTTGCCGCCGCCGCCCTCGGCCGGCTTGATGATGGCAGGAAGCCCGACGTAGGCGAGCATGCCTTCCCAGTCGATGGGGAACTTGAGGTTGCTGAGCGACTCCTGTACCACTCCGTCCGGATACGACTGGTTGGGGAGCAGGATGGTCTTGGGCACGGCCACGCCGAGCTTTGCGGCCAGCGCCGTGCCGAAGAACTTGTCGTCAGCGCTCCACCAGAAGGGGTTGTTGATGACGCGGGTGCCGTTCATCGCGGCCAGCTTGAGGTAGTTGCGGTAGTACTTCACCTCGTGCGACATGCGGTCGACGATGACGGCGTACTGCTGGGGCTCGTTGTACGAGGTGCCGCCCAGCACGACGCGCTCCGCGACGATGCCGGGGACGCGGCGTGAGTTGATGCTCTCGATGAAGGCATCGGGGAAGGTGCGCTCGCGGCCGTGGAGGATGCCGATCTTCTTCAGCGTGGACATGGGACGTGGACTCCTTTCAAGTGCAGGCACGGGCCAGGGTTGCTCTAGACCGATCACCCCGCCCGCATGCCCGTTCGGAGGAGGAGTGGTGGAGCGAGGCGCTGCCGCGATTCTGGGAACAGGGAAGAGTCTTGAATCGTGAAGGCGACTCTGGCGTCGCCGCGGTACCGTCGACCTTGCTGTGGGGCCGATCTCGCCGTGGCGGTCGATGAGCGCTCAGGGCTTCGTCGAACGCCTGCGAACTCCTCGTGGATGACTGGAATTTCAGCCGGCTTTTCTGGTCGGTGAAGGCCGTCGCCCGACCTGGAGGAGAGCGCGCTCGGACACGGAAGATGCTGGCATGCGCGTTCCAGATTCCTCCAATCCGCTGTCTGAGCAGTTCCGGCGTGACGCCATCCTCAATGTAACCCAGAACATCGCTTCGATGCGCAACCAGAAGGAGCTGGCGCGCGAGGGGGCCGTGGAAGACGACGCAGAGCAGCGAGATCGCGTCGATCTCGCTCGCGCGCAACCCGCAGCGCCACCGCCGTCTGAGGGCGACGCGTTCGAGCAGGCGGGTTCGCCTGCTTCAGCGCACGGCGCGCCTGTGGCCGAGTCCGGTTCGCAAGCGTCCGAGCAGTCGAACGAGGCGGGAGCCCGCGGCCTCGGGCGTGACGGCGGCCACGGCGAAGACAGCGGCGCAGCCCCCCTCGGCGACGGCGGGCTGCTGAACGCCGCGCTGACCTCCGATCTGTTCGAGGAGGCCAATCCGTCAACCCGTCGTCAGCGTTCTGACGAGGCCAGGCGCCTCGCGCGTGACGGCGTTCCGGATGAGATCCTGAAGGCTTCGGGCGAGATCGTGAAGGGGCAGATGCATCCGGTCGCGGGTCCCAAGGCGTCGCTGCGCGAGATGAAAGACGTTCCAGAGGCCGCCGCGCACGAGACGGCGCCCGAGAGCTTCGCCGTCGAGATGGACATTGCCGAGGGGGGCGCGCCGCTTCAGATGCCGGATGATCCGATCTGAGCCGCCGTGCTGATGTGCATGTTTTCCGGAAACCCGTCCACATCGTTTTCCACGCGAGAGCCGTAGGCCGCCCCGCGCCGCCCATGGTACATCCGGACTATTGCCGGTCACGGCGGTCCGGGCTATTCTCTCCGCATCCTCCGCCGCACCGCGCTTGAAGCCTTTTCACTTCACGCTTCGCGGGGGTCTCCTCGACAGTCCGCATCTTCGTTCTTCCGCGGCTGTCGCGCGTCGCCGCTGATTCATCGCGACGTGACCGGTCTCGCATCACGCGTGACCCACCTTCGTGGCAGGCAGCTTCTATATGACTCTTCACCGCAGACGTCGCGCTCTCGCGGCTGTCGCTCTGCTTCTCTGCGCCGTGTCGACCGCACTGGTCTCGCTGCGCACCATCCAGGCCGAGGCGGCCTCGTTCGATGCGGACGGGCCTTGTCGGCGCGCCCCGCGTCCTCTGCCGTTCGTGCATGCGCGCGAGGGCTGGTGGAAGGCGATCGTGGGAGAGGCCGCCGACGAGCCCTGCGCGCTCGGACGGATCGGGGCTGGCATACGGGCGGGGGTGCTCGCAGATCTGCTCGCGCGCGTGCGCCGCGTGGAAGCAGATGCTCGCGTGACCAGCACGTTCTACGAGCCTCGTCCCGGACGGCTCCACAGCGGCTACGACATCGGTCTTGACGCGGGCACTCCGGTGCCGTGCGCCTGGAGCGGCCGCGTGAAGAGCATCACGCCCTGGTACGGCGCCCAGACCGGCATCACGGTGGTGACGCAGGGCATCGAGGTCACCTACGGCCATCTCTCTCCCGAGGTCAAGGTCGGTGACGAGATTGTGGCCGGGCAGACCGTCGGGCGCGTCGTGTACGATCACGTAGATGTGAAGATGTACGCCGACGGCGCCTACATCGATTACGCTGTCGTGAATCCGTTCGTCGACCCGCGCTTCACCGATCTGGCCAATGGTGTCGCCGCGGCCCTCGACAGCCGTCTTCTTGCAACAGCCCCGCGACCGCTGCGCGTGACCTTCGCGGCGCGCCCCACCATCTGATCTCGCTCTTCGAAGCTGCGTGCCGGGCCCATCAGGGGCGCGGATGCGCGTCGCGATACACCTGCTTCATGTGCTGCAGCGAGATGTTGGTGTAGATCTGCGTGGTCGAGAGGCTCTCGTGCCCGAGCAGCTCCTTGATGGTCATGAGGTCTGAGCCCCCCTCGAGCATGTGCGTCGCGAACGAGTGACGCAGCGTGTGGGGACTTGCTTCGCGCCGCACGCCCGCCGCCTGCATGCGGGCGGCGAACATGTACTCGACGGCGCGTGCCGTGAGGCGCCCGCCGCGCTGGTTCAGGAAGACGGCGCGGGTAGGGGACGGCGGCCGACATGCGAGGTAGGTCTTCAGCGATTCAGCGGCGCTCTCGTTCATGAGCACGATGCGCTGCTTGTTGCCCTTGCCCGTCACGCGCATGGCCCGCTCCGGGAAGTCGACGTCGGTGAGGTCGAGCCCCACCAGCTCGCTGATGCGCATCCCGGTGGCGTAAAGCAGCTCGAGAATGGCGTTGTCGCGCGCGATGGCAAAGGCCTGCAGGGCCGGGTCGACCTTTCGTCCGCGACGCTTGGGCTGGGTGTTGATATCGACCTCGGGCTTGCGCTCGATGACGCGGGTGACGTCGTCGTGGCTGAGCACCTTGGGAAGGTGCCTGGGCAGCTTCAGACTCTTGAGATCGGCGACCGGCGAGCGCTCGATGACGCCCTCGCGGATGAGGAACTTGAAGTAGTTCCGCAGGCTTGCGATCTTGCGGTTCACCGCTTTTGCCGTGAATCTGCGCTCGACACGCAGCCAGGTCAGGAAATCCCGGATGGAGCGCTCGTCGATGGCTTCGAGGGTGAGATCGGCCTCGAGGTGCGGCCCGAAGAACTCGAAGAAGCGCCGCACGTCGTCACCGTACTCGCGCAACGTGCGCGGCGAGAGGTTTCGCTCGACCGCCAGGTAGTTGATGAAGTCTTTCTGGTAGTATCCGCGACTGCGATGCAGCTGGCTCATGGTGAAGAAAGTTCGATCTCGTTGACATCGATGCCTGCGCATCGCAGATCTCGAACCGTGCGGGCGTGCCGTAGGTCTTCGGGCCCGAGGCGCTCTGAAAGCCCGAGAGCAGCCCGGGATCGGGTCTCGAGGTTCGGTGGTCTTCGAAATGAATTACTTCGTCAAAGAATGGTTTGACGAAGTTGAATGCACGCAAAAGCGTGGAGGCTCAGATCTGGTATGCCGGCGGGGCCTTCCCCAACCGCTTCTGCTCCACCGGTCTCAGCTCGACCTGGCGGATTCGCCACGCGCCATCATCGAGCGAGAGCGACACGGTTCCGGCGTACACGGCATTGAAGAGATCGCCGTGATGCACCATCTTCACCCGTCCGCGAACGCGATAGCGTGCCAGGTGCCGGCCGCGCTCGATGGCCTGGAGCTCAAGAACCTGGAACCACGTGATGTCACGAGAGCGCTGCGCGAACACGGGGTACGGCAGGTCGCGACGCACCCCCTCGCTCAGCAGCCCGTAGGCCTGGCCGTAGTCATGCCGGCGAACCGCTTCGAAGAAGCGGTTGCCCGCAGCGTCCGGACCTGCAGGCGCGGCACCCGCAAGAACGCAGACCGCCAGCGTGAGCGTGAGAGCGACTCCCACGCGCACGCTGGCGGAAGAGATCGGCACCGCGTTACTTCGTGGGGGGCTGGGGCTGGCTGTCGGCCTTGCGCACCTGCAGCGGATACTCGAGGCGAAGCTGGTTGTCGAGGAACACCTGCATCCAGTAGGCGCCTTCGCGCTCGATTCGCATGCCGGTGATGAAGTTCACCGCCATGAACGGTTCCTCGACGCGCTTCAAGGTGAACGGCTGGTCGTTGGTGTCGACGAGCACGGTCTTTCTCGAGGGGTCGAGAATCTTCATGCGCTGCACGTGTGATCCGGTGCCGTTGCACCAGCCGTTGGCCACGTAGAAGCCCTCGCCCTCCGGGAACTGGAACGGGAACGCCGGCAGAGGGAGCTCATAGAAGATGTACTGGAAGCTCGGTGGCCCCTTCTGGTCCTCGACGTTCAGGCACGGAATTGAGAACTGGAGGAACGGACCGCTGAGGCTGCCGCCGCCTCCCATCGCGGGCTGGGACCTGGGTCCACCGAGCAGCCCAGAGAATCCGTCATCGAGCATGTGGAGAGCCTCCTCGCTGTGCACCTCGGTCTTCGCGGTCTATGCTTGAGCCTCTCCATCGGGGAGCGTGCGCAAGACCTGTTCCCGGGTGACCCCCCGCACTTCGACGCGCTTGTGCCGTGCCCTTTCTCCCCCCACAATCCGGACGTCTGCCGTGCGAACACCCAGCCACTGGGCCAGGAAGGCGCACAGCGCCGCGTTCGCCTTGCCATCGACCGGTGGGGCTGCGAGCCGCACCAGCAGCATGCCTTCGCGGGTTCCCGTCACCGCCGACACACGCGCCCGCGGTGTGGCGCGCACACCAAAGGTCAGCCCGTCGGCGCAGATGTGGACGTCGAGGCTCACGGCTCGGAGGGCAGGCCGCTCCCCTGCCCTGCTCCACCCGCCGAGCCGCTCTCGGGAGGGAGCAGCGCGTGGACGCGTTCCAGCCCCTTTCGCGCGGCTTCCTGCTGGGCTTCCTTCTTGCTGCGGCCTTCTCCGGAGCCCAGCAAGGCCTGGCGGAACCACACCTCGACCACGAAGCTGCGCGCGTGGGCGGGGCCCTTCAAGCGCACCACGCGATATTCCGGCAGCGATTTGAAGTGCTTCTGCGTGATCTGCTGCAAGATGCTCTTGTAGTTGCGGTCGGTCTCGGGGAGCGCCTCGAGTGAGCCTTCGAAGCGCTGACGCACGAACGCCTCGGCCTCAGACCATCCGCGGTCGAGATACAGCGCCCCCACCACCGCCTCGAACACATCGGCCAGCAGCGACGCGCGCTCGCGCTCGCCGTGGGCTTCTCCTCCGCGGGAGATGAGGAGGTGCGCTCCCAGATCGAGCGACCTCGCGTGGGCGGCCAGCGACGGGCGGCTCACCAGCATGGCCTTCATGCGCGTGAGCTCGCCCTCCGGCAGCTCGGGAAAGCGCTCGTACAGCAACGCGCTGGCCGCCATGCCGACCACCGCGTCACCGAGGAACTCGAGGCGCTCGTTGCTCTTCTCGAGCGGGTTCTCGTTCGCGAACGACTCGTGCACGAAGGCGGCCCGCAATGACGAGGGGCGGAGGAAGCGCAGCCCCAGCTGCTGCTGAACGGCATCGAGGTCGACGTCGACGCTGTCTGACCCGCTGGCGGGATCAGGCGCACCACTCCGACCAGACCTCTCTGCGGACACGGAGCCTTCCCTGCCTGGACTAGGCGTCAGGACGGTACTTGCGCACCGCGAGCACTGCGTTCTGTCCACCGAACCCATACGAGTTGTTGAGCGCGGCGTCGATGCGCATCGAACGCGCCGTGTTGGGCACGTAGTCGAGGTCGCAGGATGGATCCGGGTTCTCGTAGTTGATGGTGGGGGGCGCGATGTCGTCTCGGCAGGCCAGCAGGCAGACCACCGTCTCGATGGCACCCGCAGCGCCGAGCATGTGTCCGATCATCGACTTGGTGCTGCTCACCGCGATCTTGTTGGCGTGATCTCCGAGCGCGTTGCGGATGGCCAGCGTCTCGGTCCGGTCGCCGAGCGGGGTCGAGGTGGCGTGAGCGTTCAGGTAGTGCACGTCGCTGGCCTGCATGCCAGCGTCTTCGAGCGCCGCGTGCATGGCCTTGCCCACCCCCAGCCCTTCGGGCTGCGGGTTGGTGATGTGGTAGGCATCGGCCGACATGCCAAAGCCCGCAACCTCACCGTAGATGCGCGCGCCGCGCGCCTTGGCGGTCTCGAGCTCCTCGAGCAGGAGCACCGCGGCCCCTTCTCCCATGACGAAGCCGTCGCGGTCGCGATCGAAGGGGCGTGAGGCGCGTGTGGGCTCGTCGTTTCGGGTGGACAGGGCGTGCATCGAGGAGAAGCCTGCCACCGAGATGGGGGTGATCACGGCCTCGGTGCCGCCCGCAAGCATGGCCTTCGCTTTGCCGTCGCGAATCATCTGCATCGCTTCACCGATGCTGTGCGCTCCGGTGGCGCAGGCCGTCACGATGGTGATGTTGGGGCCTCTGAGGCCGTGCATGATGCTCACCATGCACGACGCCATGTTGGCGATCATCATGGGGATGAAGAAGGGGCTCACCTTGTCCGGCCCACGCTCCATGAGAACGCGGTGCTGGTTCTCGAGGGTGTTCATGCCACCGATGCCGGACCCGATGATGACGCCGATGTCTGCTGCGTTCTCGGGGGTGATCTCGAGACCCGAGTCTGCAATGGCCAGCTTGGCGGCCGCCGCTGCGAAGTGCAGGCAGCGGTCCATCTTTCTGACCTCTTTCTTGGAGATGTAGTTCTCGGGGTTGAAGTCTTTGACCTCACCGCCGATCTTGCAGGCAAAGGCCGTCGTGTCGAAATGTGAGATCGGACCGATGCCGGATCTCCCGCCCTTGCATCCTTCCCAGAAGGTCTCCCACCCGATGCCCAGTGGTGTCAGCGCTCCGATGCCCGTCACCACGACCCGTCTCTTGCCCATGTGTCACCTCGAACGATGGTATTGATGCGTGTGGCCGGAGCAGTGCCTGCAAGCGTGCCGTCAGGCGCGCTCGCGTCGTTCGTCGACGCTTCGTCGAACACGGGCGCTTGCGGCGCCGCGCGTGCCGGCCTTTCCTCCGGCTCGGCGGCGCGTCACGCCGCTTGCCTGCCGGTACGGAAAAAGATTCTCGTCGGTTCGTAGACCCCCCTGATCTTTCCTTCCTCGGTGGGCGATATATGCGCGCTTATCGAGCGCACCGCGGGCGTGAAACGGTGCGGCAGGAATCCGCTTCACATGGGTAGGAGTGAAGCCTTCCAGCCGTTCCAAACACACGAGAGGTCTTTCGCATGCGTTTTATGCCTGCTCACCGCGCTTCGCTTCTTTGCCTCGCCCTGATGGCGATGCTCTTGATCATCGCCGCCCGTCCGGTGGTGGCCGCTGGAGATTCGCCTGTTGCGCCCGGCATCAGTGCGTCTCCGCCCGCGGGCGAGATGATAGAGCCGGGGCGCCCCATCGTGGTGAAGCTCTCCGGAGACCTCGCGCTTCCGGCCACGACGCCCCCGCGGGCCTTCATCGACACGGTTGAGGTCCCGGTGACGCGGCGTGAGGGCGGATTCGAGATCTCGGTTCCCAAGACCCTGGGGGGCGGCCTGCACCAGGTGCGGGTCGTGGTTGCCGCGGTGGTGGGCAAGACGCGCGAGGCGCAGTGGTCGATCCAGACCGCCGCGCCCGCCGAGCTAGACCGCAGCGACGCCTCGGTCACGGTGTCCACCAACGCCAGGAAGACCCTGTACGAGGGCGATGCCTTCGAGGTGCACGCCACGGGACCCGCCGGAGGCAAGGCGACGGCCACCCAGGGAAACTTCTCGTTCGACCTCACCGAGACCAGCCCAGGGCAGTACACCGGGACGCATGATGTGCAGCGCGCCGATCATTCGGCCGCCTCCCCCACTCGCGTGCGCATCGCCCTCCCGAACGGTCAGTCCGTGGGCAATCGCTCCGCGACCGACGCCAAGGTTCTCGGCCAGTTCTTCATCGTGCGCA
>RGZZ01000207.1 GCA_010028905.1 Pseudomonadota bacterium
CGGCGCGCACGCGCTGAAGACCGCGCTGTCTCCGGACATGCTGGCGACATACGAGACCGGTGCGCGCTACCATCTCATGCACGCCCTCGGCCTCATGGTCGTCGGGCTCGTGGCAGAGAGACGCCCGTCGAGGCGCGTCGATGCCGCGGGCTGGCTGATCGCCGGAGGCGTCGTGCTCTTCAGCGGAAGCCTGTACGCGCTGGCCATCACCGGCAATCGGTCGCTCGGTGCGATCACGCCGCTCGGAGGGGTATCGTGGATCGTCGGATGGATCATGCTGGGGCTGGCCGTGCAGGCTGCTGAACCGTGACGCCTCGAACTTCGGGATGGGAGACTTCCAGATGAACAAACGCGAGATCGAAGCACAGATCGTCACCGATTTCAGGGGCAACCTCAGCTACGGGAAGTACCTGCACCTCGAGCGGCTCCTGGACGCGCAGCATCCGGTGAGCACACCTGCCCATCACGACGAGATGCTGTTCATCATCCAGCACCAGACCTCCGAGCTCTGGATGAAGCTGGTGCTGCACGAGCTGAAAGCCGCCATCACCGCCATCAGCCACGACCGCCTCGAGCCCTGCTTCAAGATCCTCGCGCGCGTGAAGCAGGTGCAGGCGCAGCTCACCTCACAATGGTCGGTGCTCGAGACGCTCACTCCGTCAGAATATGCGCAGTTCCGAAGTGCCCTGGGCCCGGCTTCCGGATTCCAGAGCGCTCAGTATCGCGCCATCGAGTTCCTCCTCGGCAACAAGAACGCGGAGAGCATCAAGGTCTTCGAGCAGCACCCCGAGCACCATCAGCCGCTGCTCGAGCTCCTGCACGCACCGAGCATCTACGATGCGTTCCTGCGCCTCCTGGCGCGGCGCGACTACGCGATTCCCGCGCGCTGCGTGGAACGCGACTGGTCTCAGCCCTACGAGCGCGACCCCGAGGTGGTCGCTGTCTTCAAGGCGATCTACGAGGACCCGGACACCCACTGGGACGTCTACGAGATGTGCGAGAAGCTGGTCGACGTCGAGGTGGCGTTCCACATCTGGCGCTTCCGCCACATGAAGACCGTGGAGCGAACCATCGGGTTCAAGCGGGGAACCGGCGGCTCCTCCGGCGCCTCGTTCCTGAGGAAGGCCCTCGACCTCACGTTCTTCCCCGAGCTGTTCGATGTGCGCACCGAGATCGGCCGCTGACAGTCAGCGCCCCGCCCCCACGCCAGGGCTGAGCGCTTCCCACAGCAGCGTGAGCGCGGCGTACGCGGCACGCTCCTGAACCTGGGCGCGGCTGCCAGCCCTGAGGCGCAGGGCGCGCACCTGTGTGCCCAGGGGGCTGTGCGCGGCGACGAAGGCAGTGCCCGGCGCCTTGTCCTCGAGCGGTGACGGTCCGGCCACCCCCGTCGTTGCCACGGCATGGGTGCAGCCGAACCAGGACGCGCAGGCGCGGGCCATCGCCTCGGCGGTCTGGGCGGACACGACGCCGTGCTCGCCGATGACGTCGATGTCGACTCCCAGCCTGACCTTCACCTGCGGGTCGTAGGCCACCACTCCGCCGACATACACATCACTGACCCCCGCGACCGCGGTGATGATCTGGGCGACCTGTCCCCCCGTGAGCGACTCAACGGTGGCGAGGCGCCCCCCCTGCAGGCGCAGCGCCTCCGCGACGCGAGCCGCCAGCGTGTCGTCGTTCACGCCCCAGACGGCGGTGCCCAGAATCGCGCGCACAGCGTCCACGGCTGGCGCCGCTCGCGCCACCGCTGATGCCTCGTCGCTGGCCTGACAGGCGATGCGCACGTGCACGCCATCCGGCCTCGCGTAGGTGGCTACCGAGGGGTTGGCAGAGCGCATCCAGTCTCCCAGCATCTCGAACACGCGGCCCTCGCCCAGGCCGTGCGTCTTGAAGGTGTGCCGGTGAAGAACGCTCCCGGACGAAGGCAGCCGGGGCGCGAGCTGCGCATCGTACATGGCCTGCAGTTCTCGAGGCGGACCGGGCAGGGTGGCGATGATGCGCCCCTCCGGCAGGCGCACGAACCATCCCGGGGCCGTTCCCACCCGGTTCGGCAGCGCCTCCGCCGAAGCGATGCGCTGGGCCTGGCGCAGCGTGAGGTCGGAGAACGGGAGGCCGACATCGCGATATCCCCTGCGAAGGTCGGCCTCGAGCACCGCGTCGACGAACATCGGCTCACCCGCAATGCGGGCAACAGCCTCGCGCGTGAGGTCATCATCGGTCGAGCCGAGGCCTCCTGTGGTGAGAACGATGTCAGAGCGGCCCAGGGCCCGCTCGAGCGCGGCCACGACGCGCTCGAGGTTGTCACCCACGCGAGACGACCAGTACACGTCGTACCCCGCGTCAGCCAGGCGGGCGCTCAGCCAGGCGCTGTTGGTGTCGACCGTCTCGCCGAGCAGCAGCTCGGTTCCCACCGAGACCACCTCGGCCCGAAGAATGCGGTGGCTCATGGCTTTGCGAACACGTGCGTGGATGTCGACCCCATGGACGGGCCTTCGTGCCGTGACAGGCCGCCCCCTTCGCTCGGTGCCCAGGAAGGCAGAGCGGGAGGCTGTCGCGAATGCCCTCTGCGAGAGGTGTGAACGTGCCCCCGGCAACCCCGCGCCGTCCGAGCGGCGAATCATCGCCCAACCCAGCAGCTCCGCCCCCCCGTCGACTCGACCCGAACGATCTCGACGGTCTCCGTGCCGCGCTCAACGACAGCCTGCGAGAGAAGCACTACGATGATGCCGTCGAAGCGGCCGGGTTGCTGCGCGACCTGCTGAAGTCGAAGGCCTCTCTCAATCCACGCGAGCTGAAATCGCTGGCCGGCGCCGAGTCCGTTCTGAGAAGGTTTTCCGAGCAGGGCTCGACCGACCTGAGCGGCGTGCGCCGCGCCAAGATGGCCTGGGCCATCGGCACGGGAATCGTGGTGCTGGCCATCCTGGCGGCCGCCATCCTGTTCCGCTCCGGCCCCGATCCCTACACCCACGCCGCCGAGCTGGCCCTGGAGGCGCTCGACCGCATCGATGCGGCGGTCTCAAAGCCCATCGGCGTGGGAGACTATCAGCGGCTGGTCCGCAAGGAGCACGAGCCGGTCGAGGCGTTTCTGTCGAAGTACCGCGACGACCATCGCGGCGATCTCGGATACTCGGCCGTCGCCGCGGCGCTCGCGGCCTACGACTCCGTGATGAACGACTGGCCGAAATCGGCGGGTTCCGGAAAGCGGCTGTCGACCAGCGAGCCGCCTGGGAACGTGCCCTTCCCGCGCATCTGGCTGGCGGCCCACGCCTACGAGTTCCTGGCGCGTCGCGTCATCCGCAAGGAGCCCCTGCCCCAGGGCAAGCGCGATCTCACGACCGCCATCGGTCGCCTGGTGGGCCACTGGAGCGACGGCAGCATCGACATCTACTACAGCCCCATCGACCCGCAGAGCGGTCTGGGCACCTACCTCACCCGCTCGAGCCGCAGCGGCTCTCTCGATCTGGCCTCGTACGAGAGCGCGCCGCCGCCCAGTCCCATTCCCGGCCGTGACGTGATGCCCACACCGTCGCCGTCCCCCAGCGCGTCGGGGGCCATCGACCTGCGCATCGTGCAGTACCTGCCCCGCGCCTCCACGGTGATCCTCCGCGTGAGCCTCGACCACCTCGCGGGTGGCACCCTGCAGCTCGTGCGCCTCGACGACAAGACACGTCCATGACCGACGACGCGCTTCCTGGGCTTCGCGTCCCGCTCCGCAGCCGGGTCTGGCGCACGCTTCGAGACCCCCGATGATGGAAGCGCGCATGGTCGACGTGGGAGAGGTTCGGCTCCACGTCATCACGGCGGCGCCCCCGCCAGGCACCCTGATGCGAGAGCCCGTGGTTCTCCTCCACGGCTTCCCGAGCTTCTGGCAGACGTGGCGCCACCAGATCGGCGCACTCGCCGCCGCGGGCCATCCGGTCATCGTGCCGGACCTGAGAGGGTACAACCTGTCAGAGAAGCCATCGCCCCTCGAGGCGTACACCATGGAGCGGGTGTGCGGCGACATCGTGGGGCTCATCCTCACCTTCGGTCACGAATCTGCCTTCGTCGCCGGACACGACTGGGGCGGCATCGTGGGATGGCACCTCGCCATGCGCCACCCCACGCGGGTCAAGCGCCTCGCGGTGCTCAACGCACCCCATCCGATGGCGGCACGGCGTGCCCTGCGCAACCCATCTCAGCTGCTGGCCTGGTGGTACATGCTCTTCTTCCAGATCCCGTGGCTTCCCGAGCGGGTGCTGCTCCGCCCAGGCATGATCGCGCGCACCATCAAGGCGGGGTGCGCCAACCGGCGCGCATTCTCCAACGCCGACCTTCACGACCACGAAACGGCGTTCCGTCAGCCTGGCGCGGCAACCGCAACGCTTGCCTGGTACCGCGCCATATTCCGTCTCCCCTCGTCCCTCGGCGCGTCGATGCGTCCGATTGCGTGTCCCACGCTGGTGCTCTGGGGAGACCTCGATCCGGTTCTCGGCGAAGCCCTGCTCGAAGATCTCGAGACCGTGGCCTGCGACCTGCGCGTGCAGCGCATCGCGGCAGGGCACTGGCTGCCGCAGGAAGCCCCCGAAGAGGTGAATGAGGCGCTCCTCGCGCTCTGGAGGAACCCATGAAGCACATCATCGTGGTCGTGGCTCTCGTGATGGCCCTGACCCTACCCTTGTCTGCAGTGCCGTCTGCGCAAGGCAGGCCGCTGCAACGCAAGGTGACGCTGCAGTTCGTGAGCATCGACGCCTTCGTCGTGCTGGCCCAGCTCGCCAGCGACGTGGGGCTCGTGCTGATCCACGAGCACACCGACCCGACGCCACGAGTCACCGTCGACGCCAGCGATCAGGTCGCCGTCGACGTGGTGGAGCAGGTGATGCGCAAGACAGGGCTTGTGTATCGCGTTTCCGGCCGCGCCCTCCTCGTCGGAGGGAGCCGCTGGATGCAGCAGTACCTCGACATCACGCCCCTGACGGTCGCCTTCTCGCGCACCCGGCCAGAAGATGCCGTTGCCATCGTACAAGGGGTCTTCCCCTACGTGGAGACGGCCGTGAACGGCAGCAGCGTCTGCTTCCGGGTGCCGAGGAGCTTCCTCCCGAGGGTGGAGGACATCACGACCCGACTCGAGAGAGCGCCCAGCCCCTGAGCCACCGGCGTGAGTCCTGAACGGCGATTGTTATGACCCCCTAACGCCTGATTCACACGTTCGCAACAAAACGGCAACAAAGCGTTAACATCTCCCCCCTAGACTGGGTTCAGGAGGAGATGCAGACATGCGCAGCGCGAAGACGACGTCACAGCCCCAGGGAGGTTCGTTCCTGACCCGCCTGATGTCGTGGTTCTCCATCGGCGCCAACCCTGCCCAGCGGCGCGAGCATCTCCGCGTCCCCACCCGACCGCCTCAAAGGCGTTCTCGCCGACGTGTCGCGCGGCGGAGTGCGACTTCTCACCAGCCGTCCGGTCAAGGTCAACCAGCGCCTGACCGTGCGCCTGGAAGGCACGCACTGCGAGTACACCACGGTCCAGGCGCGCGTGGTTCGCTGCCGCCCGCTCGCCGGCAAGTTCGAGACCGGAGTGATCTTCGTCGACGACGCCCAGGTGCTGTCGCGCTCCTGGGTCGCACACACGCTCAGCCAGGTCGGCCTCGGCTCGAGCCGTCACGACCGGCGCACCCACCGCCGCGTCTCGTCGTGCATTCGCGGTGCGGTCAGCGGAAGTGCCGATCAGACCTCGAGTGACGCCACCGTCATCGACATCAGCCAGGGCGGGGCCCTGCTGTACACCCCGCGCGTCGTCGACCCCAACGTCTACATGACCCTGTACTGCGAGATGCCCGACGGCGAGACCGCCATCTCACTCGAGACCCGCGTTCTCCGTGTCGACACGGTGGGTGACGATCTGTACGCGGTGAGCGTGCGCTTCGTCGCCACCAGCGCGGCGCAGCAGCGCAGCCTCTCCCACCTGATGGCCCAGGCCGACGCAAAGGCCGCCTGAGTCCGCGACCCGCGCCGCCAGGTTCTGAAAGCGCATCACCTGTCGCACTGACAGCGCCCTTCCTCCGCGGGTCCGGCAATACCACCACGTCTCTCGAGAAGCGGCGTCGATCTGTTCACATCTCGTGATTGCTCCACGCGCTGCCCATGGGCTACGCTACGAACGATGACAGCCATCGTGTCGCCTGCGCGAAACGCAAAGCCCGCCCAGCTGACCTTCCTCGCCCACGTCGATGCGACGCCCCACGATCTCGAGGTCTGGGAGACCGCCGAGGTCGAGGCCTTCGAGAAAGCCTGGCGACCCGACACACACGTGGCCGTGCAGCTGCGACGCGATCCGGCGCCTTCAAGAGGAAACCTGTTCGCAGGCGCACTCGAGGTGGCCGCGCTCCCTGCAGCAGGAGCCCTCATCGCCCAGGGCGGAATGGCCGCCATCAGCTCTCCCATCGGGCTCGCAATCACGGCAGGGCTTGCCGCCATCGGCATCACGGCAGCCCTCGACGGAGCACGTCGCGTGCGCGCGTCGGCCCTCGAGCTCATGGGTCGCAAGGAGCCCGTCTGGAAGGGTACGCGCACGTTCGACATCGGCCCAGACGTGACCCCGCAGATCGACTCCCCCGCCGTGGCGAGCACGCGGAGCACCGACGTGTCTCGCACAGACATCACGCGCTTCCTCGCGGAACGCATGAAGGCGTATCCCGCCCAGGTCACGACGGTGATGTTCAGCGGCCACGGGCTTGCCTGGGAGGAATGTGCCAGCCTCTCCACCGCCGAGATCCGCCGCTGCCTCGAAGACAGCGCCAGGCAGGCGGGGCGCAAGCCCGACGTGCTTGTTCTGGAAGCCTGTCTGATGGGCAACCTCGAAGCGCTCGACAGCCTCAAGGGCACGGCGCGCTATGCCATCGTCAGCGAAGAGACCATGGGAGCCTGTGGTCTGCCCTGGCAGCAGGTCCTTCAAGACCTCCCTTCCCACGGGCTCACCCCCCGGGCGTTCGGCGAGCGTGTGATTGCGGCCAGCGCGGGCGACGCGCAGGTGTCGACGCTGGCGCTGATCGATCTGTCGAAGGTGGGCGCGCTCTCCAAGGCATTCACCCAGCTGGCCACGGCGCTGCAGCGCGCGGTCGCGAAGGGCGCGGGCGAGCAGGTTCGCAGCGCCCTCGAGAAGGCCGACGCCTATCCATTGGAGATGAGCGCCGCAGACCGCCGTCTCTTCCAGGTTCGCGATCTGGGCCAGCTGGTGGCGGATCTGCGCGCGACGGTGAGTGACCCCAAGGTGCGCCGCGCCGCAGACCGCGTCAGTGACTGTCTCAGCAAGGCCGTGGTCTCATCCACCGCCGCCCCCGGCTACGAAGGGGCCAGCCACGTCTCGGTTCAGGGCAACGCAGCCTTGCTCGATCACACGTCGTATGTCGTCCAGAACGGCTTCCCTGAATGGAGCCGGCTCATCCATCAACTCCAGGAGGAACGCTCATGACCCCCCCCATCTCGTCTCTCCGGCTTCCCGCTGCTCCCCTCGCGGGAACCTCCCCCCGCGCCAGCATGAACGCGCAGGTTGCTTCAGAATCGACCCCCGTCGATCGCGTCGACCTCGCGGGAACGTCGCCCAAGCCCCCCGTCCCCAGCCCGAAACCGCCCGCCAACCCGACGCTGCCCGCGGTTGAGGAGAACCGGGTGAAAGACCTCTTCCTCGAGCTCGTCCAGATCAAGGGCGCCACGGGGAACGAGCGCAAGGTCGCTGACACCATCGTCCAGAAGCTCGGCGCCATGGGCTACACGCCGCGCGAAGACGGCGCCGCGGCCAAGGTTGGAGGCAACACGGGCAACCTGCTGCTCGACGTGCCGGGCACCATCACCGACGCGCCGACCCTCGTTCTCATGGCCCACATGGACACCGTGCCCCTCGCCGTCGGCGTGAAGCCGCAGATCCGCGATGGCGTGATCTACTCAGACGGAAAGACCGCCCTCGGAGGCGACAATCGCGCGGGGTGCACCGAGCTTCTCGAGACCCTGCGGTTGCTCAAGGAGAACAACGTCGCCCACGGCCCGCTGCAGATCATCTTCACCGTCGGCGAGGAAGGTGGTCTGCTCGGCTCCTCCGCCCTCGAGCGCAAGGACGTGCACGGCCATCTGGGATACGCGGTCGACTCGTTCCACCCCAACGACATCTTCTGGGGATGGGATGGCCCGCTCTTCGCACCGGACCACACGGGCGTGCACGCAGCCAAGGCGCGCGCGCAGGAAGCCTTCAATCGCCCCGCCACGGCCGCTGACGAGCTTCAGCCCCGCAACAACGCCGAGGGCTTCCTCCTCGACTTCACCCGTCAGGGGATTCGTGACATCGGCATGCAGCCGAACGAGCGCAGCCTCTACGGCGCTTCGAGCGACGCCGCGGCGCTTCGCGACATGGGCATCCCCGCGATGACCATCGGTGCGGGAGAGCAAGACATCCACACGCGCAAGGAGCACATCTCCATCGCCGATCTGAAGAAGTCGACCGAGCTGATCATGACATTGGTCAACAACGCGACCGCCTACCAGGTCGACGGGTCCGGTCACATCAAGCCTCGCGCATAGGAGAGCTGCCTTTTCGGCCGCTCT
>RGZZ01000208.1 GCA_010028905.1 Pseudomonadota bacterium
GATGGTCTGGGTCTCATCGCCGGGCATCTTGATGCCCCAGTCGACGCTGCCGGTGCGTGACATGGGCACATCGTTGAGCCCCCCCAGGATGCGGCTTCGAATCTCGTTGCGACGGGCCTCGGGGCTCACGAAGTCGGGGTGGCTGTCGAGAAGTGCGAGAAGCGGCTCGGCGTAGCGCGAGAGAGCGAAGAAGTAGTTGGTCTCGCTCTTGCGCACCAGCGGCTTGCCGTTGATGGGCGACTTGTAGTCGCACTCCTGCGCCTTCGTGTCGGTGACGTACTCCTCCTGACCGGCGTCGTACCACCCCTCGTACACACCGGGGTAGACATCGCCGCTGGCCAGCAGCTGCTCGACGTAGCGCAGAACCCGCTCCTTGTGGCGTGGCTGGGTGGTGCGAATGAAATCGCTGCAGCGGATGCCGAGCCGCGCAAACGCGGCCTCGAAGGCGGCAGCATTGCGGTCGGCCCACGCCTGCGGCGTGACGCCGTGGGCGGCGGCCGAATCGACCACCTTGGCGGCGTGCTCATCAGTGCCCGTGAGAAAGAACACGTCATCGCCCTGCAGGCGGTGGAAGCGAGCCATGACATCTGCAATCGTGGTCGTGTACGCGTGGCCTACGTGGGGCCGGTCGTTCACGTAGTAGATGGGGGTCGTGACGTAGTAGGTTCTGGGGGCGCTCATCGCTAGGTGCTTGCGACGAGAAGCCCCCAGGTTCCTCCGCGCCCCTGACGAACCCCTTCGTGTGCAGACGCGAATCGACGGCTTCTGTCCGGACGGTCGGCTCCGGATCGATGGCACGGCCACAGGGCCCCTGGCAGGCCTCACCTTTGCCGTGAAAGACGTCATCGATCTCGCCGGATGGCCTACCTCGGCCGGAAACCCGGACTGGCAGCGAACCCACCCGCTGCCCACGACCACCGCGCCGTGCGTGCAGGCCCTCATCGACAGCGGGGCGAGCGTGGTCGGCAAGACCATCCTCGACGAGATGTGCGCCAGCATGAGCGGCATCAACGTGCACTACGGTACCCCCATCAACCCCGCCGCGCCCGACCATCTGCCGGGCGGCTCATCGAGCGGCTCCGCGGCAGTTGTGGGTGCGGGGCTCTGCGACTTCGCCCTCGGCACCGACACCTCGGGCTCGGTGCGCCTGCCGGCCGCCTACTGCGGCGTGTTCGGATACCGACCGTCCCACGGTCGCATCGACGCCTCTGGCGTGGTTCCGCTGGCCCCGAGCTTCGACACCGTGGGACTCGTGGCGAGCAGCGCGGCAGCGCTTGAGGCCGTGGCGCGGTGCAGCCTGCGTTCCGGTGCGCGCGAGGTCTCCTCTCCCGCGCGCACCCTCCTCGTTGCGGTCGACGTGCTCGGCTGCGCCGACGCACAGGTGCAGGAGGTGATCTCGATCTGGCTGCGCCGCGTGAGGGGGCGCTTTGATGCGATACGCCTCGTGGAAGCCCACGGCGGCGACCTCTACACAAGCTTCCAGGCCCACTGCACGTTGGTGGCGCACGAATGCCAGGCCATCCATCAGCCCTGGATCGACGCCGTGCGCCCGACCTTCGGCCCCGACGTGGGCAACCGCTTCCGGCCGGGGGAAGGACCGCCGCCCGCTGAAGAGGTGGCGACGGCGTCACGGGTGAGAGACGCCTTGCGCGCGCGCACGTCGGCGCTTGTGGGGCCAGAGACGGTCGTGCTGCTCCCCTCCACGTTCACCGTGCCGCCCCCGGTGGAAACGCCCCTCGATGCGCTGACGCGCGTCGAGCTGCTGTCCATTGCGTGCGGCTGCCTCGCGAGCCTCACCGGACTGCCCCAGGTGACGGCCCCCTGGGCCAGTGCAAACGGGCTCCCTGTGGGCGTGTCGCTTCTGGGCCCCCAGAACGGCGACGAGGGCCTGCTGGCCCTCGTGCGCGAGATCGATGAGGCGCTGGACGCATCTACGCCATCGCCGTGAAGCCCAGGCTCTGGGGAATGTCGCCCGGCGTGCCGACCACAGTGCCTGCTTCCTCGGGGTGCACCATGTGCTTGATGTAGGCGTCGAGCAGACGGGTCATCGGTTTGCCGCCCCCCTTGGCCTCCGCCTCGGCGATGCGCTTGAAGAGATTTTCGACATACGCTTCCTGCGGAGAGACCTGCGCGGTGCTGTCAGCAGACGCGGGTGCCGTGATGGCGCTCTCGGTGACGGGGGTGCCGCCGATGGCCTCCTGCGCATCGTCGGAGAGGCTCACGAGATCGTGGGTCGCCGACCCCAGAAGTCCCTGGGCCAGGGCCACCGCGCTGGTAAGGTCGAGCGGCGTGCTCGAGGCAGCGGGCGCGGCCTGCTTCTGCACGTCGTGATTCTTCTCTTTGTGGCCACCGCTGAGCAGCTGGCTCACCAGACCGATGCCCATCATCGCAACGTTCAGTCCACTGATCGGATCCATGATTGCCGTCCTCCTCGTTCGTCGCGCTTCAGCACGACCTCACACGCCCATCATAGGTGCGGCGTGTGAACGCGAAGAGATGATTCGATGAACAGGGTGTTGCGCCGATGTGAACAGACCCGTCACAGATGCAAACATCTTGCGACGCGATGTGAACACGCCCGCTTCGCACAGGTCGCGCAGCGACCGCAACACCCCTGGGCGACGCGCTCAGGAAGCGACGGTGACCCCCTGCTGCAGGCTCGACAGCGCCTGCGCAAGCGCAGAGGCCTGCTCCTGACCCGCAAGCAGATGCAGCAAGGCTGAAGCGCTTCCCTCGACCTGCATCACCTCGAGACCGGCGCGACGCAAGGCGTCGAGGTCGACCTGCTTGTCGTCTGCTAGGCGCACGCGGACACGGGTGAGCGCGATGGCCTCGACCTCACGCAGGTTGCTCGCACCGCCCAGCAGATCGGCCACCACCCGAGCGCGCGCACGCACGGCCTCGGTGACCACCGCCACGGCGGGAGCCGTGTCCTTCGGCGAGGGGTCTTGCAGGGCGACGGGCGCAGCCCCTCCCCCCTGCTTGATGATGAGCTCGATGTCGGTCTTGAGGTTCTCGGACATGGTGCCGAAGATGGCCTGCAGGCCGTTCCCCACCACCATGACGCCTGCGGCCCCGAGCGCCTTGAGCTGTTCCGGGCTGGCCTTCGACATGTCGTTCAGCCCCACGCGCAGGCGCGTGATGCAGGCATCGAGGTTGCTCAGGTTCCCCGCCCCGCCCAGGGCGGCGAGCACCCGCGCCGCCAGGCTGCCCTGCTCGGCGGCGCCAGTCGTCGCGGCGACCGTCTCGTCTTCACGTCCCGGCGTCTTGAGATCGAAGGTGTTGATGGCCCATCGGAACAGGCCGTAGTACACGAGGCCATAGACCGGGCCCAGCACCAGCACCACCCACGGGCGGGTGTCGATGGCGTAGTAGAGGGCGTAGTCGATGAAGCCCTGCGAGAAGGTGAACCCCATGTGGGTGCCGGCGAGCTGCATCACGAGAAACGCCGTGCCCGCGAGAACGGCGTGCGCCACATAGAGCACCGGTGCCAGGAACATGAAGGCGAACTCGATGGGCTCGGTGATGCCGGTCAGGAACGACGTGAGCGCGGCCGAGATCATGATGCCGTACACCTCGGCGCGCCGCCCCGGCTTCGCGCAGTGCCAGATCGCGATGGCGGCGGCCGGAAGGCCCCACATCTTGAACAGGTATCCGCCGCCGAGGATGCCCGCGGTCGGATCGCCTTTGAAGAAACGGGTGATGTCGCCGTGCACCACCTCAGTCGTGCCCGGCACCGAATAGCTCCCCATCTGGGTGAAGAAGGGCACGTTCCAGATGTGGTGCAGTCCGAACGGGATGAGCAGGCGCTCGACGAATCCGTAGAGAGTGACCGCAGCACTCGGGTTGTTGTAGGCCGCGTAGTCGGCGGCCGACTGGATGGCCGCCTGCACGGGCGGCCAGACGAAGCTGAGCCCGAGCCCCGTGAAGACGGCGGCGAAGGCCGTGGCGATGGGCACGAAGCGCTTGCCGGCAAAGAAGCCGAGATAGGGGGGCAGGGTGATGCGGAAGTAGCGATTGAACAGCGCCGCGGCGATGGCGCCGATCAAGATGCCTCCGAACACGCCCGTGTCGAGCGACGCGATGCCCATGATGGGCTTCGTGTCGAGATGACGGAAGGTCGCCATCACTCCCAGCGACCCCAGCATGACCACATAGCCCACCACTGCGGCCAGGGCCGACACCCCATCGTTGCCGGTGAGCCCCAGGGCCACGCCGATGGCGAAGATGAGCGGGAGGTTGCCGAAGATGGCGCCCCCCGCGTCGGCCATGACCTTGCTCAAGAGCGCGGGCATCCACGAGAACTTCGCGCTGCCCACACCCAGCAGGATGCCGGCAGCCGGCAGCACCGACACCGGGAGCATGAGCGACTTTCCGATCTGCTGCAGCAGGCCGAACGCCTTCTTGAACATCAGCGCACCTCCTCCGAACCCGTCGCCACCGAGTCTACCGCCAGCGCGCGCACGGCCGCCGCCGACTCGGCCACGAGCGCCTGCTCGGCAACGCGGGCGCAGCCCTCGAGGGCGAGACCGCGCACCACGTCCTTGATGGCGGGAATGGACGGCACCGCTACGCTCAGCTCATCGACCGGCGGCCATCTTGATGAGCCGAAGCACGGCCGGATGCAGCGCATCGGCCATGGAAGCGATGCGCGGATGCCCGCGATCGACGGCCAGGGCGTACTGGGTGAGATCGTTGGTTCCCACAGAGAAGAAATCCGCTTCCCGAGCCAGCGCATCGGCATTGAGCGCGGCGGCGGGCACCTCGATCATGATGCCGAGGGGCACCGGCGGCACCCCGAGCGACGCACGTTCCTCTTCGAAGATGACACGGGCGCGGCGCAGCTCGTCGACATTGGTGACCATGGGCAGCATGACGTGCACCGCCGCGAGATCGGCCGCGCGCAGGATGGCGCGGAGCTGGGTGCGCAGCAGCTCGGGGCGGTTCAGGCAGAGGCGCAGGCCGCGCTCGCCCAGGAACGGGTTCTCCTCGGCACCCACGGGAAGGTACGGCAGCGGCTTGTCGCCCCCCACGTCGAGGGTGCGGATGACAAGACGTCGCTCCTTCCCCAGCGCTGCGGCCACCGCGCGATAGGCCTCGGCCTGCTCGTCTTCAGACGGGGCGGCATCGCGTCCCATGAAGAACACCTCGGAGCGCAGCAGGCCAACACCTTCCGCACCGCTGTTCACCGCGGGCGCGGCCTCTTCCACCGTGCCGATGTTGGCCGCCACCTCGATCGACCGCCCATCGCGCATACGCGCCGGCTCGGCCGCGCGCGACCGCGCCGCCTCGCGGCGCGCCTGCTGCTCGACAATGGTCGCACGAACACGCGACACCTCGTCTTCGGATGGATCGACGCGCAGCGTCCCGGCGCTGCCGTCGAGGGCCACGAGCGAACCATCGGCGAGCCCACAGGCACGCGGGTCGATGGCCACCACCGCCGGCAGATCGAGGGAGCGCGCGAGGATGGCCACATGAGACGTGGGACCGCCGTGCAGCGTCGCAAAGCCCAGCACCCGCGAGCGGTCGAGGGTCGCGGTGTCGGTGGGGGTGAGGTCTTCAGCGATGAGGATGCACTGATCGGGCAGCGCGAACGGCCCGTCACCTCCCCCCGTGATGATGCGCAGAACGCGGTCGCGCACGTCGCGCACATCGATGGCGCGCTGCGCCAGCAGTGGGTTGGAGAGGGCCGCCAACGACTCGGCCAGGTCATCACACGCGCGACGCCACGCAAACCCGGCGCTCTTGCCGCGCGCGAGCAGAGCGCTCACCTGCTCGGCAAGGTCCGGATCATCGACGAGCTCGCGATGGGCCGCAAAGATCGCCGCAGACGCGGTGTCGACAGAATCTGCCACCCGCTGTCGCATGGCATCGAGCGCCATGCGGGCCTGCCCCAGCGCCCGTTCGAGCACGGCGCGCTCGCGGGCCGCGTCGGCCGCGGTCTCGCTCATCTCGAAGGCCGCGCGCCGCAGCTGGAAGACGCGCCCGATGGCCTGACCCGGCGAGGCAGACAGCCCCCTGAACGTGCCGGGCGGGTCATCGACACGAGGCGGAGCAGGGCTTGCTTCTCCTGCTGCCAGGGGCGCTGCCGACGGCGCCTCTCCGTGCTGGGCCGTTTCACCGAACGCTTCATCGGCCAGGCGCACGAGTGCGTTGACGGCTGACTGGGCGTCAACGCCGCGGGCTTCGAAAGAGACCTGCGCATCCCGGGCGATCTCGAGCGCCATCACCGCCGTGACGCTCTTGGCGTTGCCGCGGCGGTCACCACAGATCACCGACACCTCGCTTCGAAACTGCCGGGCACAGGCCGCGAGCGCCGCCGCCGGACGGGCGTGCAGCCCCTGGAGATTGACGATGTACACCGACGCGGAGGCAAGGCTGGCGGAATCTGTATCGACCTCAGTGCTGCCCCTCGAATCTCCCGTGGCGCGCAGATGCGCCACCAGCACCACATCGCGGCCTGCCCGCACACACCCGCGAGACGGCTCCAGACGCTCCACGAGATCGCCGGTGGGGATCACGATCTGGGTGAGAAGGCTTCTGGCGCGGCGCGCCACCGCATCGGCGTCGAACTCGATGAGCGCTTGCCCGGCAGTCACCGCCTGGCCGCTGGAGACCAGCGCTCGGAAGCCCTCTCCCTTGAGCGTCACCGTG
The DNA here is from genome assembly GCA_010028905.1 of Pseudomonadota bacterium. Lineage (NCBI taxonomy): Bacteria > Pseudomonadati > Pseudomonadota > Pseudomonadota bacterium. Next base: position 6,655 of record RGZZ01000208.1, read on the forward strand.
TCGAGACCGATGTGGATGATGACCTCGAGTCCGCTGGCGTGGGTCAGCGTGAGCGCATGCAGCGCGGCGTGTATCTGGGTCACCGTTCCCGCAAAGGGGGCAAGGAGCGTCGTGCTCAGCGGATCGAGGGAGACGCCGTCTCCCACCATGCGCGTGGCAAAGACGGGGTCAGGCACCTCATCGATGGCCAGCATGACACCGGAGAGCGGCGCAAGCAGCGTGATCTTCTCCAAAGCGACCTCCTCCACGCAGGGTGTGCGCGATGGGAAGCAGTTCGCGCTTCGCACCTCGCCGGCCTTCGCCGCGTCCACGGGTGAAGGCGTTCTGCCCGAACCTGGCCGGGGCCTTGCCGAAGCTGCCGCCAACGGCACGGTGACGCCGATTCGCATTGACTTCAGGCCAGCGATAGCCTATACTCCAAAAGGCCTTAGGCGCGCCTAACAGCATCAGTTCAGTCTACCAAAGCAAGAGGTCAGCAGTGAAAGACACAACGGTGAGCATGTCGGCCAGCGTGGAAGACTACCTGACGGCCATCTACCGGCTCACCCCCGCGGGAAAGCCGGTCGGACCCAGTCGTCTGGCCGAGTTCATGGGGCTCTCAGGCCCCTCGATCACGCTCATGGTGAAGCGGCTCACCGACCAGGGGCTGGTCCTGAAGAACGACGGCCGAGGGGTTGCCCTCTCAGAAGACGGGTCGCATCGCGCCCTCGCCGTGCTGCGCAAGCACCGCCTGGCCGAGCGCTTCCTGGTCGATCAGCTCGGCCTCGACTGGGCCCTGGCCCACGTGGAGGCCCATCGCTTCGAACACGCCCTGTCTGATGCCGTCACCGACGCGCTCGAGCGCTATCTCGGAAAACCGGACCGCTGCCCCCACGGTCAGCCCATCCCTGACGCGAACGGCTACGTCGCGCCGAGCACGGCGATTCCGCTGAGCACCCTGGCGGTCGGTGCGCGTGGCCGCGTCGAGAGCGTGGCCGACGACGACGCCGGGCTGCTGCGCTGGCTTGCAGAAGTGGGCATCGTCCCCGGCATCGAGCTCGAGGTGCGCCAGCTCGACCCGTCCGGCGCGTTGCTGCTGTGGGTAAACGGGCACAGCATCGCGGCAGGGCCCAGCGTGGTGCGCCACATCCTCGTGAACCACACGGAGGTGACGCCGTGAACGCGCCACTCCCCTCGTCGGCCCTCCATCGACCGCTTGGAACCCTCGAAAAGGGCGCCAAGGGAACCGTCGTGGCCCTGGTCGACATTGCCGACAGCGCGCTTGCGCCCGGCGAGCTGCCAGAGCGGCTGCTCGAGATGGGGTTTGTGGAAGGCACGCCGGTCGAGATCCTGCACGAGGGGCCGGTGGGTCGAGACCCCGTGGGCATTCGCCTGTTCGACTGCGTGATCGCGCTGCGACGACAAGAAGCCAACGCCATCATCGTGGACAGCTGACCATGGCCCAGATCTCGACGAGAACGCCGCTCGTGGCGCTGGTGGGAAATCCGAACTGCGGAAAGACCGCGCTGTTCAACGCGCTCACCGGCAGCCGTCAGAAGACCGCAAACTATCCGGGCGTCACAGTGGAGCGCAAGGAGGGAACCGTCACCTGTCCATCGGGGATGCGCCTGCGGTTCCTCGACCTCCCCGGCACCTACAGCCTCCGCCCAAGAAGCCCGGACGAGCAGGTCACGCACGACGTGGTGCTCGGTTCGAGCACCTACGAGAGCGTGCCAGACGTGATCGTGTGCGTGGTCGACGCCACGAACCTGCACCTCAATCTACGGCTGGCCCTCGAGCTGAAGACCCTGGGGCGCCCCACCGTGGTGGCCGTGAACATGATGGACCTGGCCGAGCGCTATGGCCACGAGCTCGACCTCGAGGCCATGTCGCGAGCGCTCGAGGTGACGGTCGTGCC
>RGZZ01000209.1 GCA_010028905.1 Pseudomonadota bacterium
CTCCGCCACGACCCGGCTGGCATCTGTCTCGGTGGAGGCCTTCATGGAGGGGCGCACCGATGGCGCCAGCCTGAAGGAGCGCGAGCTGGCCATCGCCCTTCGCAACCTGCAGGCCGCAGGATGGATGTTCGTGCTCGTGCGCGGGGAGGCGGAGGAGATGACGCCGCTCGAGGCGGCTGGCGCCTATCGCGCCCTGCTCGACGAGAAGCGCGCGTCCGCCAGCCGTGGGCTCGAGCGCGTGCGCGCCGTCGACCCCAAGGCCAACGCGTTCGACGTCGAGGCCGCCGACCAGATGGCCTCCCTCGACTACTTCCACGGCACCGGTGCCCCCGCGTCATTGAAGAACGCCGCGCTGGCCAAGAAGCTCCAGAGCCTGGCCGCCTCGGGCATCGAGAGCGCGGGTGGCGACGTGCTGACCCCCGGTACCTGGGGGGCATACGTGGCGCTCACCCGTGGTGAGCGGGCCTTCCTGCGCATCGAGGGCGTCGACCTGGGGGAGGTCTGCGGAACCCACCCCGACGATATCGATGCCGCGGCCGCTCCCTGCCTTCCGCTGCTCGATCTGCTCACGCGAACGCTGGTGCCCGCATCGCGAAAGGGACAGCTCGACCGCGGCTCCCTGGGGGGGGTGCTGAATGCGCTCCACTATGAGGTTCCTGAGGTCACGCTCGAAGAGCGGTCTGACGCGTTCCTGCGACTGGCCGAGGCGGTGGCCGCCCACGGCGATGGCGGGGGCAGCGCAGCAGAGCGAACGGCGCGCGTCATTGCCGTGTACGAGGCAGTTCTCGAGCTCGACGTCGGGGGAGACGCATTCTTCGATGCCGTGGCCACCATGGAGACCCTGGTGGGGGTGGTGGGTCCGGAGAAGGCGCGCGAGCCGCTCCAGCTCCTCTATCGTGAGGCGGGGCGCAGCAGCCCCTTCCCCGAAGCGCGGCGCGAGCGAGAAGAGGTGTTTCGCCGCGTGGTCGCCTGGGGCGTCGAACCGGCCCGCGCGGTGGAGATCACACAGCAGATCGTGGCCCGCGCGCACGACGAGGAGCTCGAGATCCGGGTGCAGCTGTTCGAGGCCCTCTCCGAGCTGCTCGAGCACCAGCCCGCCTATGCGGGCATCATGAACGACTACCAGACCGTTCTGCGATATCGCTCGAGCGAGGAGAGCCTGGAAGACGCGGCGCGCCCCTACCTGGCCATCTTCGAGGCGCTCGCGGGACGTGGCCTCGCAGACCAGACCGCAACGACCTGGGCATTCCTGCATGAAGGGCTGCGACACGGCCACCTCGAAAGCGGCGACGGCGCCCTGCAGACCCTGGCCGATCGCTTCGTGTCGCTCTTCACCCAGGTGAGGAACGTGCGAGAAGCCTGCCAGCGCCTGCTGCACTGAACCCTGTGCCCAGCCCTGCGTGCTGGCGATGCTGTCAGTGCCCCGCGGCGATCTCGATCTCGAGGAGACACAAGCCCCATGGACCTCAAGCGCGTTGGCGTGTGGACATTTGCATTCGAGCTGCAGCCCTGGTCAGCCGTGGCGCGGTACGCCGCCGAGCTCGAGGACATGGGATGGGGCGCCATCTGGGTTCCGGAGGCTGTCGGGCGAGAAGCGCTGGCGCAGTCTGCCATGCTCCTGGGCGCCACGCGCTCCATTGTCATCGCCACCGGCATCGCCAACATCTACGCGCGCGACGCCATGACCTCGGCCACAGGGCACCTCACCCTTGAAGAGGCCTATCCGGGGCGCTTCCTGTTCGGGCTCGGCGTGAGCCACGCCCATCTCGTGCACCATCTGCGCGGGCACGATTATTCGAAGCCCTACACGAAGATGGTGGCCTACCTCGACGCCATGGAGAAGGTGACCTACATCTCCCCGCGGCCCGCGTCACCTCCGCAGCTCGCCCTCGCCGCCCTCGGCCCGAAGATGCTGGCCCTGGCGGCCGAGCGCACGTGGGGCGCCCACCCGTACTTCGTGCCCGTGGCGCACACGGCAGAAGCGAGAAGGGTCATGGGAAGCAAAGGCAAGCTCGCCCCCGAGCAGGCCTTCGTGCTCGAGACCGATCCGGTTCGGGCACGCGCCATCGCCCGCGAGCACATGGAGATGTACCTGCGGGCCCCCAACTACATCAACAACCTCAAGCGCCTGGGCTACGCCGATGAAGACATCGCCAACGGCGGAAGCGATCGCCTGGTCGACGACATCGTCGTGTGGGGAACACCGGAACAGGTTGCCGAGCGGGTCGCCGCACACCACGCGGCGGGGGCAGATCACGTCTGCCTGCAGGCGCTGAGCGCAGATCCGAAGGCGTTCCCCATCGATGCGTACCGCGTGATGGCAAAGCACCTGCCAGTCTGAGGTCAGACCTTCGCCACGCGGGCGGGCGCGCAGCGCGCGCCCGCGTCGCCCGCGCGACCTAGGATGCCTCGCCGTCGTGCAGGCGACGGTGCAGCACGCTTCGCGGCATGCTATACCCGAAGTAGATGACCAGCCCCACCACCAGCCAGACGAAGAAGCGCACCCATGTGGCGTTGGGCAGACCGCGCGCGAGCCAGATGCACGACAAGATGCCCAGGGGCGCGCACACCCACACCGACGGAACGCTGAACCTGCGCTCGATGTCGGGGCGCTTCATGCGAAGGATGAGCACGCCCACGCAGACGATGACGAACGCGAAGAGCGTGCCGATGTTGGCGAGATCGACCACCTCGTCGATGTTCATGAGGCCCGCGGGCAGCGCCACCAGGAAGCCGGTGAGAATGGTGGCGTTCGACGGGGTGCCATGGCGCGGGCTGATGCGACCGAACCACGGCCCGAGAAGACCATCGCGGCTCATGGCCAGGAAGATGCGCGGCTGGCCGATCTGGTACACCAGCAGGGCCGCGGCGGTGGCGATGACCGCGCCGACGCTCACGATGGTGCTGAAGAGGAACATCTGCTTCTGCTGGAACACGTACGCCAGCGGGTCTTCGATGCCCGACAGCTGCTTCCAGTTGATCATGCCGGTCACCACGACGCTCACGAGGATGTAGACGACGGTGCAGATGAGCAGCGACCCGAGAATGCCGCGCGGCAGGTCGCGGCCCGGATCGTTGCACTCCTCGGCGGTGGTCGATACGGCGTCGAAGCCGATGAAGGCGAAGAAGATGATGCCCGCGCCCGCCTGGATGCCCTGCCACCCATTCGGGCTGAACGGCTGGTAGTTGGCCGGATCGATGTAGCGCGCCCCCACCACCACGACGGCAAGCAGGATGAACAGCTTCACCACGACCATGATCGAGTTCGCTTTCGCGCTCTCCTTGATGCCCACGTAGCAGAGCCAGGTGATGGCCACGGTGATGGCGATGGCCAGCACGTTGAGGGTGATGGGGTAGCCCGCCACGATGGGGGCCGTGCCGAGGGCATCCCAGTGGGCGAATGCGTCAGCGCCGCTCAGCGTGCCCTGCTGCACCTGCGCCCACACGCCCAGCTTCTGCGTGAGCGTCACGGTGTCTGGCGTCAGGCCGTGGCCCTCGAGATACGCTTTGCTGAGCTCGAGCGCCTTGCGCGGATCGATGCACATCCAGGGCGGCATGTGGATGCCCACGTTCTCGAGCAGGGTTCGGAAGTACCCGCCCCACGAGATGGCCACGGCCACGTTCGACACGGCGTACTCGAGAAGCAGATCCCAGCCGATGATCCAGGCCATGAGCTCACCCAGGGTGGCGTAGGCGTAGGTGTAGGCCGAGCCGGAGATGGGAATCATCGAGGCCATCTCGGCGTAGCACAAGCCCGTGAACCCGCAGGCCACCGCCGTGACGATGAAGCTGATCACCAGGGCCGGTCCGGCGCCCGGTCGCATGTCGACAGGGTTGCCACCAGCGGCCGATCCGATGGCCGAGAAGATGCCGGCGCCGATGATGGCGCCGATGCCGAACATCAGCAGATCGAAGGCCGAGAGGTTCTTCTTGAGTGCGTGCTCAGGGGCGTCTGCGCTCTCGCGCAGGCTCTCCACCGACTTGGTCTCGAAAAGCTGGGACAGGCTCGGCATGCAATCCTCGTTTCCAATTCGACTCTCGGCGAGGTTCGCGGTGGCACAGACCTGCCCCTGCGGTAGCGGCGGCGCTGCGCATTGATGAGGACCGTGCGTCGCGACCGAAAGCGTGAAGCGGGGCAGGAGTTCGCTCCTCCTTGCCCTAAAGGGCTCCGACTCGCGCGCGCTTGCCTGAACCGTTCGAGGCTCCCCCACAACGACCGCCAGCCACGAGGTGAAGGTCGTTCCGCGAACCGCAATCCCATCTCGTCAGGAGGGTCTGCTCCATGCCCAACGCCTCCCCATTTCGCCACCTCGCCGTGGGCGCCGTCATCGCACTGACCCTCGCGACCACATCGTGCAGCCAGCAGGCTCGCGTCGAGCCTCCGCCCTCCGCGCCCCCCACGACGCCCGCGCAGCAGCTCGACGTCTGCGAGAAGAACCTCAAGCTCATGGCCACCGCCCTCGACCTGTATGCCAATGCATCGCAGGGGGCCTATCCCGCTGCGCTCACCGCCGTAGCGCCGCTGTACCTGAAAAGCCTCCCCACCTGTCCGTCGGCCCAGGCCGACACGTACACGGCGGGCTACACCACGAACGACAGAGGCTTCGCGCTGGCGTGCAAGGGAAGCCACCACACCGCGACGGGCAAGGCCGCAGACCAGCCGTCCATCGCATCCGCGCCGGCCGCGAGCCCAGCTCCGGGAGCAAGCCCCGCCGCAGGAGCCACGCCGGCCCCGCACTAGAGACGCCTGATGAGCGCGTCGTGCGCGCGTCGCGAGGCACGCGCGCGGCAGCCGTTCGGGTACGCGCGCCGTCAACGCCCCGCGGGGCCGCTGCGCGTCCCGACGGGCGAACCCTCCAGGCGCCTGAAGAGACGTCTGTGGAACGCCTCCACCACCTCGCGGTTGCCCGGCACGTTCGTGAGGTCGCGCTGGCTCGAGGGGTCAGCTGCGGAAAACAGACCACAGGCCAGGGGAGGCCCCGGCTCGGCCGTGGCGCCGGGCAGAGCCTCGACGTAGCGGAAGCGGGCGTCACGCAGACTGGCGACGCGCGCGCTGCTAGCGATGGCGGCCCGATCGGCCGATCCGTCTTCCGCGCCACGCGCCAGCCCGAGCAGCGATCGCCCCTCGGCCTCACGCGGAGCCTCCGCGCCCACCACCTCGAGAAGCGTGGGGAGAACGTCGAGCAGCTCCACCACCGATGAGACACGACGACCCGCCGGCAGATGACCAGGCGCCCACATGACGAGGGGGACGTGGGTCTCCCGGTCATCGAGCCCGATGTCGTGGCCGAGATGTCCGGTCTCGAGAAGCTGCTCACCGTGGTCGCCCATGACAACCACCAGTGTGTCACGCTCCAGCCCTTGCGTGCGGATGCGGGCGAGCAGCTCCCCCACCCGCACGTCTGCATAGCGGAGCGCGCCGTCGTAGACCGCGCGGATGTGCTCGGCGTCAGGCGCGGTGACGCGGGTCGGGTTGACCGACACCATGCCCCTGCCACGGTAGCCGCAGTACCAGCCGTCTGTGATGATCGGTGACTTCAGCCGACAGATGGTCTCTCCCAGGCCATCGTACGACGGGTCGAACAGATGGTCGAAGGTCAGGGGCTTGTGATAGGGGTTGTGCACGTCATAGCCGTGCACGAAGAGGAACGTGGGCGTGGTGCCACGCGCCGCCTCATCGACCATCTCGAGGGCGATGGGCATGGTGTTGTGGAAGGAGTCGAAGTCGTTGCGCTCCACGTAGCGCTCGAAGCCGCGGGAAAAGCCGAACTGGCTGCGCAGATGTCCACCCGCGACGCTGGCCACGGTACGGTATCCGCGGGCGGCGAGCAACCCCGCGAGAAGGGGTTGCTCTGACGGGAGACGCCAGGCCTCCTTGGCCGGATCGTGCGGAGAGAACGCGGGCTGCAGGCGCCCCGTGAACACCGTGGCAAAGCTCTGCAGCGTCGTGTTGGCCTGACTGAACGCGTTCTCGAAGACCACGCCTCCCGCTGCCATCTCGTCGAGGAACGGGGTGGTATCGCGCGCGCACCCGTAGGCGCCCACCCGATCGGAGCGCAGGGTGTCGATGGCCAGCAGCACGATGAGCCGGGGTTTCCATGGCACCGCGGGACCGCCCCCCACCACGAGCAGGCAGGGCAACAAGGCCAGCAGGAGGGCGATGACGCGCCGTGACATGAGACGCGTTTCTGCGCGCTCGCGACGGGAGTCCTGCCCTGTGCTATAATCGCCCGGTCATGCCCCGATGGAAGAAGGTCCTCACGATTCTCGTCATCGCGCAGGTCGCGCTGCTGACGGCCTTCTACCAGACACGACGCGCCCGGCCCACGCGCAGCACGCGCGAGGTGTTCGCCCGCACGCTGGCAGGCTTCGACCGCAACGGTGACGGACGTCTCTCGAAGGCGGAGTTCCTCTCGTTCAAAGGGGTGCCAGCCGTCTTCGACCGATACGACGCAGACCACGATGGTCTGCTCGACGTGCAGGAGTTCCGCGCCGCCTTCGAGGGCGAAGACCCGCTCGCCGAGGACAACCTCGAGCCCGCCCCACCGCGCCCATCGTGGCCGCCCTCGGCCTCAGTGTCACCCCGCTGAGCGAGGCTCAGCCGCCAGAGGGCGCCGTCGACCCCGCCCCCTGCTGGCGCAGGCGCGCCAGCTGCGCCGTCAGGTCCCGGCTGATGGCGACCTGGCTGTAGTAGTCGCGAAGCCGCGGCGCAAGCTCACGCAAGTACCTCGACACGGCGCGCAGCTCTTCCACCGGATCAGACACGGGCGGCTGGGCCAGCACCGACTCATAGAGCGCGATCCAGCGCGCCACCGCATCATCAAGCCCGGCATCGGCGCGCACCCGCGACGAGACCGTGGCGGCGTCGGCGGCATCATAGCGGGCCATCTCCTCGAGCAGGGGCGCGAGGCTCAGCTGACGCGTCATGGTCCGGATTCCGAAGTTCAGCGGCCGCAGGCGATCGAAGCCCGCACGCGTGACCATCTCGCCCAGCATGAACTGATCGGTGAGCACCACGGCGGCCCCCACCGCCATGGCCTCGATGGCCGACCGCGCCTTGGCGAACACGATGTCATAGCGGCCGAGAACCCGCTCTGGAAAGGCCTGGGCGCTTCCGCTGGCCAGTCCCATGAGATCGAGGCTCAGCCCCATCTGTCGGCACGCCTCGACGATGACGGCGAGGTGCTCGTTCTTCTGGGCCAGGTTGCTGAACACCAGTGCCCGCCGCGGCGTCTCGGGCAGTGGGTCGCGCGGGCGGAAGCGATCGAGATCGACGAAGTTGAGCAGCACGTCGACCTGCCGCGCATCGATGCCGCACTCGAGCACCAGCCGATCACGACAGGTCTCATCGACCGCCACATAGCGGGCGATGCGCGGATGGCGCGGCGGCATCTCCTCCCAGGGAACCCACCCGTGACAGACGCTCACAGCCGGCACCCCCGGGAAGGCGCAGAGCGCGCCCATGGTGTCGACGTGATGGTGGCCGTGGATGATGTCGGGCGTAACGGGGCAGGCGGCCGGCTCATCGATGACGGGAACCGCGAGCTTGCGCAGCTCGTCGGCCACCTCCCCCAGTCGTGACGAGCACGCCACCACCGCGTGCCCGCGACGGATGAGTGCCACGGCAAGATCGCGCACATACAGGTCGGTGCCGGTCCGAAGGTCGAGGGAGCTGTTTGTGATGAGAACCTTCACGCGGGGGTGCCCCCTTGGGCCCACACGCGCAGCGCCTGCTCGACCGGACGAACGTGCTCGCCATAGCGGAGCACCCGCGCGTACTGTCCCTCGCGAACCCGCTGCTCGCCGAAGGTCTCATAGAACGGGGGGTCTTCGAAAGACGCCTCCCCCTCGACCGGCCGAAGCCCCTCCCATCGGAACGCTTCCGGCCCGAACTCCACGAGCTGGGCCGCCACCTCGGCCTCGAGCTCGGCGTAGGCTTGTGCGGCTGCGAGCTTCTCGGCCAGCTCATCATCGTCGAGACGCACCGCGATGATATCGTCGCGTCGCGCCGTCGACGCGGTCGAAGGGCGAGCCATCAGCGGAAAGTCACGGTTGGCCACGACGACGCCCTCGGCGCGGCAGCGCGTCACCACGGCATCGATGATGGCCCTGCAGACATCGTGCATGGGATTGTACCCCTCGCGCGCGTCGCCCGCAACGAAGGTGGCACCCAACGCACGCAGCGCGCCATGCGCGTGGTCAGCGAGACCGACGAAGCGACTCGTTTCGCCCGACATGAGCGCCTCGTACGCGTCGACGTCGCGCAGGAAAGGACACCCCTGGTAGACCTCTGCCCCCAGCGAACCGAGCAGCCGCAGAGAGGTGGGGAAGCGCGAGGCGCCTCGGCCACCCGACCCGTCGGTCAGGATCACGACGACAGGACGGTGGCGCTTGACCCAGCCGAAGACCCGCAGCTCGTGGCCGGGATGGCTGACGATGAGGAGGCTGCGTTGCGTGGCGGTCACGCGACGGGCTTCGTCAGCACAAGGCGCGTTCCCCCCCCCACCTCTACCCTGTCGACTGAACAGCAGGGGACGCCTGCATCGATG
>RGZZ01000210.1 GCA_010028905.1 Pseudomonadota bacterium
GTTCCAGACGCCACCCTCGAACCTCAAACAGAGAAGGAGACCATTCCTCGAATGAGCACCCTGCACGAAACCCTCGACCGTCTTGCTTCAAAGATCATCCACGGCCAGATCGAGCCGGTCCGCCCCTCGCAGGGCGCTGACGTGGTCATTCTGGAGAAGGCCCCTGTACTTCCCCCAGGCGGGTTCTACCCCGATCCGCGCTTCGTCGAGACGCCGCACGTGAATGCGCTGAGCTGGCTGTTCCACGCCCTCAGTCGCGCCTTCTGCCGACTCGACGGCTATGGCTACTGGAAGGAAGAGCTCTTCGGCAGCCTCGCAAACGCAGCCGAGCGTCATCAGGCCGCCCATCCGCGTTGCAGCGCCATCGAGCTGCTGCTCGTGGTGCTCGAGCGGGCGCGCGCGCTCGCGCGGCAGTTCGAAGGCGCGGGAACCATCCCCACCCTGCCCGTCACAATGAACAACCGCATCCTCGACGATCTGCGCGGCAATGAACCTTAGCGTCCATGTCCTTGACACAGGCGGTGAGAAAGGCGAGACAGCCCGCGCGGCGGCGGGCGCTGATAGAGCGGTGAAGGCGGCTTAGCCGCCCCTCCGACGGCACCCCGAGCAATGCCCCGACAAGAAAGGAGAACCTCGTGTCTTTCAGCAACGCGCCCGGAACAGGGAAGGCCACCCGCACCATCGCCCAGCTCGCCCGCCATCTGGGGGTTCCGGTCGCGATGGTGGCAAAACACGCGGAGACGTTGTTCAAGCTGACCAAGAAAGAGGCCCGCGATCCGGACTACAATCTGACGCCACATCGGTGCCTGGTGATACGACAGACGCTGCAGAACGAGGGATTGCTGCCCAAGGCTGCGCCGCGGGCCGAGGCCCCGCCTCCGTCAGACGTGGTCGCGCCGGACGAGCCATCTTCTCCAGAGGCCGTTCAGACCACGCCAGACCCCCGATTCAGCGCGGAGCTGATGCAGTTCGGCGACCTCCCCCATCCGCTGCACATCCACGAGAATGTGCTCGAGCGGGCGAGCGAGACCAACGCGCTGAGCCGACGGGTGCGACTCGTGCTCGAGCATCTGGCCGCGCAAGGCCGCACCACCGTGGTGAAGGGCTGCCAGGGCAATGGAAACCAGGGATGGCGCAGGTCGCCCCTGGGCGGCAACAACGGGAACCAGTACTACCTGTGGTGGGCCCCGAAGGGCAGCCGCCACGCCCAGTCTCTCTCCCTGGGAGAGAGCGACATCGTCGTACGCGCCATTCGACACCACGATGATCACGCGCCGCTGGAGGGCGGTGACCCTTCAGACTACATCGCGTTCACCGCCGAGTCGTCGAGAGACACCTCGATGTTCGAGTCGCCGTGGACCGCGGAGCAGCTTGCATTCATCGATTCAGACAGCCCCGTGCGCGTCGTGGTGGGGCGGCCCGGCTCCGGGAAGACGACGGTTCTCTGGCACGCCATCGAGACCCGCGGTCACCAGCGGGTTCTGTACATCACCTGGTCGCGTGACCTCGTGCAGAGCGCCGTCGAGCACTTCGCCGCCTTCGCGCCCATCGATGCGCGCATCGACGCCATCGACTACACCATGTTCCTGGGAGAGGTGAGAGGCGACGACGTACCCCGTCGAACGCTGACCGATAGCCACGAAGCGTTCGTGCGCGTCGCCGAGCATCTGAGCGCCAAGACCCTGGGCCCCTGGGCTGGACGGCTGGTCGAGCTTCACGCCGAGATCCGCGCCCGCCTCCTCGGACGCGCCCTGGCGCACACCCCCAGCTGCGTGGAGCAGGGCGGCGTGCTCCGGCTCTCTGACGACATCTACCTCTCAGAGCGAGGGACGCCCCTCAGTGCCGGTGGCATCGGCGCTGAAGCAGCGCAGGCGGTGATCGCAACCGTCCACGCGCTGAAAGAGCTCACCACACTTGGCACGCTCTTTCCCGAGCTCGCGGCGGCGCTACAGGCGCTCACCATCGTGCGCGACAAACCCCTCGCCTCTGCCTTGCACGACATCGACCGCATCGTCATCGACGAGGTACAAGACCTCACCCTCATCGAGACCGATGTCATCGTCGAGCTGTGCCGCGCCCTGGCGCGTCAGCGGGGGACCTCGCCGTGGCTGCTGGTGGCGGGAGATGAGGGGCAGACCGTGCGCCCCTCCGGCTTCGACTGGGCCGCGCTGAACCGGCTGCTGTCACAGCGCGTATACACCCTGCGATGCCCTCGGCGCATCGCGGCGGTCCTCGAACGTGCCTCAGAGAGATACAGAACCGTTGCCCGTGCCATCCGTCCCACCAAACAGGGCGCCAACGAAGGGGGGCAGCACGTCGACGGCCGCCTGCTGCACGTCGAGAGCCATGATCGTGCCGAGGTTCTCGACATGCTCGGACAGCTCGAGGACATCGACGGCGCCGTGATCATCACCCCCAGCCACGAGCCGCCTTCATGGCTGCCCGAAGATCTCAAAGACTCCGTGCTCACCCCCGCCGACGCGAAAGGCCTCGAGTACCAGACCGTGTGCGTTCTCGATCCGGGCCGCGCCCTCACCGCCCTCCAGAGCAGCACGAAAGATTCGTCCCTCGACGAGCACGCACGGCGCACCCTCATCGACCAGCTGAGAGTGGCGCTCAGCCGCGCCACCGAAACCCTCGCCTTCATCGATGTCGAGGCCAGCGAAGGGGCTCTCCATGCGAGTCGCAACCTGCTCCAAGACTGCATCCCCCTTGAGCCGACCGACCTCCCCGACATGCTGAAGACCGAGGAGATGCTCCCCGAGGAACGCGTCATGGCGCGCACACAGGAAGCGCGCGCGCTCCTCGACGCCCGTCCCAAGCGCGCATGGACGCGGGCGCTGCAGGCCGTTCGCATGCTCGGCGACGCAACGCTCCCCAACGGGGTGAAGGCACCCGAGGTGCGTCTCGAGGCGCATGAAACCCTGTTCACCCTGGGGGCTCGCCTGCTTGTCGACGGACCGCCGCACGGCCTCGACCGCTCACAGATCAGCCGCATCGTCAACGAAATCCTTCCCACGATGGCGCTGCCAAAGCTTCAGAACGCCTTCACCGAGCTGCACAAGTTCACCAGCATCGCCACGGCCCTCCCCATCGACCTGCTGATCGCCACCCATGAGCTCGGGGAGACGGCAGACTGGTTCCGACGCGCACTCGCCGGCGCGGCCCAGCGCCTGAGGCACGGCCTCGACACGGCCGCGAGCAAACCCGCGAACGCCGCATCGTTCACAGAGAACGTCGAGGCCTGGGTCAGCCTCACCGGCTACCTCGGCGACGCCCCCCAAGAGGCCCGTCGGCTGCGCTGCCTGGCCGTCGAGACCCTGCTGAAGGCCAACAACCTCTCGGCCGCGGAGACCGTGCACACCCACATCGCGCCAACCGAACCGGCACTCACCGGCCAGCTGCGGGAAGCCCAGGGGCGACACGTTGAGGCTGCGGAGGCCTACCAGAAGGCCGACAAACCCGACGACGCCCGTCGCAACTGGCGCCTGGCGGGACGTTGGGAGAAGGCGATCGCGCTTGCCGACGCCACGAGCGACGAGGGCGCCGATCTCACGTGGCTGCAGGCCTTCGAGCGGTTGCTGAAGCAGCGGCCCGCGGGCCATGCCGAGCGCCTCACGGCCGCCGAGAAGAAGCGCCTGCAAGATCTGGTCGATAGCGGGCTTTGCAGACGAGGAAAGGGGTGTGGGAGAGAGCTGAGAGGCTGGCCCCCGAAGAGCGAGAGACCATGAAGAACCTTCCCCAGAAAAAACAATAAATCGCGCGCTGCCCTATACAAAAAGAGAAATTGTCGTGATAGATGATCAGCGAGAACAAGTGACGCAGCTCTCCGTGGTGAGGAAACACCGGCACCCCGCAGATCTCTTTGCGGCGAGCACTGACATCTGCGGTCAGGAAAGCGCGCACGGGTCGCTTCGAGAGCCCAGGTCGTTACAACCGCAGCATCTCTCTTCGTCGCGCCGTTTGATCTTTCATCACGTACGAGAGGAAGCCTGCCCCATGATGAGTCGGTGGGAGAGCCTGAAGTACTGGTTCCTCAGCAGCCAAGCGGGGGCATATCTCATGCCCCGAGAGGTGACCCTCGACATGCTCACAGAGCAGATGTACGAGTGCCGTCGGCTTCTGGCCATTCACGAGAGCACGCAGAACGTCGAGCCCGTGCAGCTCGAGAACTGGCGCACGCGGCTCGAACAGGCCGAGTGGGAGCAGGTGCGACGCCTCGAGCGCAACGGTCGCGCAGACGATCCGTTCGTTCTCTGGAAGAAGGGAATCGGTAAAAAGCCGCGATGAACAGAAAGCTCATGTCTGAGGGCTTCGAGAACTTCCTCGATCGTCATTGGCTGTCGCACAGGCTCAAGTGCATCGTTCTTCACGTGATCTACGAAAACAAATTCTTGTACGACCTGCTGCTTCCGGATCCACCGACACTCGACGACTTCACATCGGAGATCAGAAAGTTGCGAAGGTTGATCGACCAGAGGCGCCATGTTCCGGAGTTGGCAGACAAGATTCGAGAATGGGACAACGAGCTGAACATATTCGAGTGGGAGCACGTACGCCGTCTCGAGCGCGCGGGATTTCCGAATCACCCCTTCATCATCGAGAAGAAGCGACGCAGCCTGCCGCCAGAGCGATGGCACGAGCTCGAGGCCCCTCGCTAGGCAACGCCTCGGGCGGGTCTTATTGTGCACCGTGCAGGATTCTTGCAGACAGCGCCGCGCCTGTTCAGGTGTAAGTGCGCAATCGAGCCCCAGGGTCACCGACTTCGATGTGCTGCACATGAGCGACGAGGTCGCCGAAGGTCTGCGCATGCGTCTGCCTCTGACCGAGCTGCGACGTCGTCTGCCTTCGTTCATCGACCTGCAGCGCGCCCTCGAGACGAGCAAGGCGCAATGCGAAGCCGCACCCGACGCCACGCTCTGAGCGTTGTGATCGTCGACGAGACCGTGTTCAGAGCTGGCGCAACGGCACAGGGCCACTGAACGAACGAGATTCCAGCACCCTCACCGGCGCGCAGAAGCGGTGCAGCCTGCCGCCGGAGCGATGGCACGCGCTCGAGGCTCCCGCGGAAGAATCGGCGTTACGATCGGGCAGTGCCCCTGAGATCGCGTCTCTCGTCAAGATTTTTGACCGGGGCGCTTGACGGACCAGAAATTCTGGTCCGTTTCGATTCAGGCACGGTGCGTGTGGCCAGGTGTCTCGTGCAGAAACGGAGTGGCCGCGGCAAGAAATTCGTGGGGCATCTCCACGAAGGCCTGGTGGCCACAGGCCAGCGTGACAACGGTTGCATGCGGCAGGGCCCGAGCAGCGCGTCGCCCGTCGATGAGCCAGGGCAGGACCCGGTCATGGGTGCCCCAGATGAGCAACGTGGGCGCGGTCATCGCATCGATATCGCGACGCGCGTCGTGAAGAAGATCGGTGAAGCTGCGCCACATGCTGGCGTAGGCACGCACGCGCGCGGGCACGCGAGAAGCCTCGACCGCACGCGCCCGCACCGCCTCGACCGCCTCTGACGAGTGCCGCAGGTAAAGGCGCGGCAGCAGGCGCATCACCGTGGGCGCCACCCGTTCGCTTCCGAAGAGCCGGCATACCCCGATCGAAAAGGGCGAGCGGGGCGTGAATCCCCCTGGATTCACGAGCACAAGGCGCCTCACCAGGTCTGGCCGTTCCACCGCGGTCCGGATCGCCGCAAATCCCCCCACTGAGTTCCCGACCAGCGCAAAAGGCCCGGGCCCAAGCGATTCGAGCACCCGTGGGAGCAGCGCCGCGAATCCGCATGCCGTGGGAGACTCGGTCGCGGGGCTGTCCCCGTGTCCTGGCCAGTCGAGGGCATAGACGGTCGATGAACGGCTGAGCGCTGCGACGACGGCGTCGAAGTCTCGATGATCGCCCCCATTGGCGTGCAGCAGGACGACACCCGGACCCTCCCCAGACACGTGTACCGCTACCCCTTCGATGTGTCGCACCTGAGTGCCGTCGCGAGATGATTTCATGGATAGACGATCATGTCGCCAACGGTGGGTACCTTCTCCTTCCTGCGAGTCGCCCTCGATGCCCTCCGGACGCCGTGCTGAGCGGACGCTGTGCGCATTTGACACCAGGCGGAGCGGGGCTGACGCGGAGCGGGGGTGCACTGCTCATCTCACACTGAAATTCCCATCGCTCGTCAGGTTGGATCCCTTGTTTGCCTAGAGAACCCCAGTTCGCTTTCATCCCGCGTGGCAGAGCGGTTCTTATCGGTCGATGCGCAGGCAGCGCAGGTCCAGCTGATTTGGCAGGCCGGCATGATGCTGTCTCAGCCGCAGTCTCGCATCTGTTTACATGGAAGCAGCCGTTACCGCCCCCCGCTGTGTCTCGCCTGTCATGGGCACAACGGGCACAGCAGGCACCTACCAGACTGAGTACTGCCACAGATGTGGCACGTAACCGCAATTACTCGCCACATCTGTGACAGTACTCGTAGCCGAGCCTGCGCACGTGCCACATGTGTGGCAGTACTCGAAATCAAGCGCGCCCCTCAGAGTCGGGGCGCCTGCCTGAGAGCAGGCTCGCGGCATCGTCACCCGTACCGACAAGCGAAACGCGCCGCGGAAGAGGCGTCGGATCGGAGGCCGCGTAGCGGGACGCCTGCACTCAACGAGATGATGGAAGACGACTCGATGGGCGACTGATTCGTAGAGGCGCTCGGCCGGAATGCGGCAAAGCCGCACCAGGCCTAGAGCCAAACCGGGGATTCTTCAGCGCAGATGGGATCAAGCGCGAGTTGCACCCCGCCACCCGACCCGCACACCGCCCTTGTCAGCGCCGCCACGTGCGTATGGCGGCCTGGGGGCCCAGGCCCTTGAACATCCAGAGCGTCTCGTCGCCATTGACGCGTCGAGCGAGGAAAGGCCCCCAGCGCGGTCGTGGGCGCGTTGCGAGATTGACGAAGCGCGCCTCGAGTCGGAGAAGGGCGGCTACGGCAGCTGAAGACAGCTCGGGCACCTCCTGGGCGCGACGCGCGATGGCCCACGCGTCTGCGAAGGCGTTGTACTGCGAAAAGCGCGGACGTTCGCTGAGCACCTCCTCGGCCATCGCGACCCCATCGCTGACCAGCCTCCCCAGCGTGCCCAGCAGCGGCAGCGCCTCCTCAAGCCGCTTGCGCCGCAGCACGTCGCGGGTGCGCTGAAGGGCGACGAGATCGAGGTCGGCGAGGCGATGGGGCTCGAACTCAGGCGCGGTGAGAACCCGCGCTAGCGCGTCCTGGCGCACGGCGAGCGACGCGCGCATCGCTTCCTTCGAGGGCACACGCGGCAGGGCGCGCCCCGAAGCCGTCTCCCCACGCGCGGCATCGCGCTGACCCGACTCCTCCGCAGCGCCCCCCGAAGCCGTCTCCCCCGCCATGATCGCGCGCAGCTGTGTGAGCTCACATCCCAGATCGGAGAGCGCGTCGAGTCCTCCGTCACGCTCGAACAGCAGGGGAACCTCGCCGATGCGCGCGCGCAGATGCCGGAGAAGATCGAAGACCGCCGCAGGGATGGAATGCGCGTGGGTGTCGTAGTAGAAGCCGTCGCGCACGATGCCCCCCGCCACGTGGGCCATGCGCACGCGATCGAGGGGATAGGCGTCGAGCACGGCACGAGGGTCGAGCCCCGCGTTGACCGCGTTGGCATAGAGGTTCGACACATCGAGGAGCAGATCGCACCCAGACGCCTTCACCACACAGGTGATGAACTCCGCCTCGGTGAGAACGTCTTCCGGCCAGGCAAAGGTGCGCGCCACGTTCTCGAGCAGCAGGGGCACATCGAGCATCGCCTGCAGCTGGCGGGCCTGGCTGGCCACTGCGAGAACCGCTTCCTCTGTATGGGGAAGCGGGGTCAGATGGCCGATCTCACAGCCGCCCGCGCGGGTGAAGCAGATGTGCTCGGAGACCACCGCCGCGCCCAGACGGCGCGCCAGATGGGCCAGCCGGCGCATGCGCGGAAGGTCCGGACCGGATGCGCTCCCGAGCGACTGCTTCACCCCGTGGAGGGCAAGCGGCCAGGTGCGCCCCAATGCCGCCACCTCGTCGAGGGCTGGCGAGTGCTGGCACCCTTCCGCCACGACCTCGAGGAAATCGGCGCGCAGCGATCCGTGCAGCAGCGCGGTGGCCAGCTGCGCGCGAAAGCCGATTCCCACCCCGCGGCACGTTGCGTCGCGCACCGAACCCTCCTCTCTGCCCCGAACCCCGCAGCCCTCAGATTCGCGCGCACCAAGAGCTGGCCCTGTCACGCGCCACGCCAGCCCCCCTCCACCGCGCGTGGCCACCCTGCAAATCTGGCCCGCACACGCGTCCAACCCGTAGGCAATCCGTACTGAATGCGCTGCGCACTCCGATGATACCGATACGTAACAGCTCTCCGCCGGCCATCAAGCCCACAGCCCCC
>RGZZ01000211.1 GCA_010028905.1 Pseudomonadota bacterium
GCGTGGATGTGTGCCTCGGGAGTGTTGCTCCGGTTCTGGATGTTCATCGATGCTGCTCCCCCGTCGATGCTCGGGGAGCGCTGCGTCGGTGCGGATCGCGACCGCCTGCTCCCTCCTCGCTATCGTACGCGGCCAGGCTGAAAGCGGCCTGATGGAAGCGTCAAATGAGCGTGAATGTTCGTGGGTGAGCCCGCCGCACTGCAGAGCGAGCCGAGCGGATCAGAGGTCGACGCGGTAGATTCCGTTGCCGTCGAACAGGTGTATCGCGCGCGAACCCACAAATCGAGCGTCGATGTACAGGGTCGACCTCTCGAGGGTCACGGGCGTGAGCGCCTTGCCTGACGCGGCGCTGTAGCGGACGATCTTCTGACGCAGCTTCTTCTCTGCAGAGAGGCCGTCTTCGCGCACCTCGAGGGCACCAATCTCCTGCTCGTCAGGAGACAGGAACGGTGAGATGAGCTGGCCTCGCGACAGCATCGTGCGCTGGCTCTTCTGCTTCAGGCTCGTCGAGATGAGCGTGGCGGGGCCCGTGGCGCTTCCCAGAACCGCGGTGAGCACGTTCGCGCCCAGCTCCATTCCGCCGAAGCGCGTGAGGGGGAGCTTTCAGAGAATCGATCGACCGTTGAGGCTCACAATGAGTGCGCCGGTGAACGACAGGCGGTTCTTCCCCGCGACGGCCACCCCTTGGCTGCTGGCCTGCAGGGCGCCGATGGCCGTCGCCTCGGGAAAGGCCTGCCGCATGCGCGCCGTGAGGTCTTCTCGTCGCATCAGTCGCTTCACACCGCTTCGGCTCACGCACGCCAGCCAGTCGCCGTTGAAGCGACCGTCGCGGGTGGTGCAGAAGCCAAATGCGCAGAAGTCGTCGCCCATGGGAACGATTCGTGATCGCTGGTTCGCGTAGAGCCCGAACGACGCATTGCCGCTCTGCCGCTCGCTCACCACATCGACCTTGCCGGTGGCAAGGTCGACCAGCAGCAGACGACCGCCTTCACCAGACCAGATGAGGGCCAGTGTTCCGGGGCGATTCGCCTGCGCGTGCTCGATGCGGTGGCAGGGAAGCTTCACGTCGCGCACCAGGGTGCGGCGAACCGGATCGATGACGAGCAGATGGGCGGCTTCGCCGTGCATCGGCTCGGAGGTCGCCAGGACCTCTCCAGTCGCAAGCAGGGTGCGCAGCGCCACTGGGCCCTGCGGAAAGAGGGTCGAGAGCCCCGCCTCGTCGATGAGCAGTCGCTCGTCTGCCCCAGCGGGGGAGAGGCAGACGAGGCAGATGAGCAGGATGGAGACGAGTCGGCGCATCAGTGTCCGCCGAGATCGGCCATCTCGTAGCCGCTGGGCCACCAGTCCCAGGTGAGGTAGCGCTTGCCGTTGCGGACATACCCGGAGACGAAGCTCTTGTTGCGGGTGCTGATGCTCTCGACGCCGAGGCGCTGCACGGGAACGAGCTCGCCCGGCGCAAGTCTGCCGTCGCTGTTGGCGTCGATCCAGACGTACAGGCCGTACGCGCAACGCGCCGCCCGCGCTCAGGCTGGCGGGCCGCTGGCTTTCTTGTCGAGGGGGAACACGCCCCCCTTGGCGCCATCGACAAAGGCCTGGATGGGTTCGAACCCATCGTCGTGTCGGCTGTGGGCGAAGATGTAGTCTGCGCTGTGGCACGGCAGCCCTTGTCCCGTGGCGACGCGATAGAGCGCGTGGATCCCGTTCACCAGGACGGGGATGTCAGCGATGGGGTTGAGCGGGTGCAGGTAGTTCTTGGCGAACAGGTAGAGCGGGTCGTTCACGCTGGCGGTGTAGTGGATGTTCGCGTGCTTCACGCCGGCGATCTCGTAGTCACGGGGCGAGACGGCGCCGGATAGCGACAGCACGCGCACGTGCTCACGGATGTCCTTGCGGAAGCGGCCGTGGTCTTCCTTGGCCAGGATGGTGAGGGCGAGGGCGGTCTCGGCGCCGCCACCGCTGTGACAGGCGATGAGCACGTCGCGCCCCAGCTCGAGCGACTGACGCACCTCGTCGTGCAGCGCCTTCACCGCCGGGTCGCGGGTGGCGACCAGGGCGGCGGCGTGCTCTGCGCGCAGGAATGGGGTCTGCAGGCCCTTCAGCAGGAAGATGTCGCCTACGATTCGCTTCAGGTCGGCGGCACGGCTCTTGCCCACGCCTTCGTGCACCCCCACCACCGCCTGGCCCACGTCGACCCCTCGGTAATCGAGTTCGGCGGGAGACTGGAACAGGCGCCCCATGCAACGGGTCTGGCCAGGGAGAGTCTCCTGGATGCCGTCGACGAAGAGAACGACACGGTTGTTGACAACCGCCTCTTCCGGGATGCTGGCGTCGTCTGGCGAGGTCGCGTCTGGCCTGGTCTCGCCACGATGGGCCAGCACCTTCGAGCGCCCGTCCGGATAGCGCACGTGCACGCGACCGAACAGGTTCGCATCTTCGGGCTTCTGCGAGCGGGGATCGTCGAGGATGGTGCCGTCGTCTGTGCGACGGTGGTTACCGTGGAGACCGAAGAGCCGACGCCCCAGGTTCGCGTGCGAAGCAGCCGTGCTCCCGCTTTCGGAGCACGAAGCAGGCGTGGCGACGTGGACATGCGTCATATGGCGTATGGCGCTCAGCATCGAATTCGTCCCATCAAGGCGCCTCCCGGGCGCTCCTCCGTACCTGCATTGTGCCACGGCTGGCGCCAGAACGGAATTGACGTTTTGTTGACGTTTCGTCACGAATCCCGATGGCTGCGCGGGCAGTGTCGGTGTCGACGTGGGCCGCGCGTCAGCGCTCGGGCGAGACGAGGCCCAGATCGATGGCCTCGGCGGCCCGCTCGACGATGGCGTCTGCAATAGCCAGCGACGACGTGGCGGCGGGCGAGGGGGCATTTCGCACATGTAGCATGCCCGGGGCCACGTAGAACGAGAAGTCGTCGATGAGCGCGCCGTCGCGTCCGAGCGCCTGGGCGCGCACGCCAGACGGTCCGGGCACGAGATCTGCCGAGGACACGGCGGGCAGGTAGGCCTGCAGTGCCTTCACGTAGGCCAACTTCATGTAGTCGCGCCACATCTCGGCCATGCCTGTGCCCAGATGCTTCGCGGCCAGGCGGCGAAAGCCCGGCCAGGCGAGCACCTGGCCCAGATCGCGCAGGTTGACATCGAAGCGGCCATATCCCTGACGCGCGAAGGCCAGCACGGCGTTGGGTCCGGCGATGACGCGACCATCGATGCAGCGGGTGAAGTGCACGCCGAGAAACGGGAAGCGCGGATCGGGCACGGGGTAGATGAGTCCTCGGCAGAGGTGTCGGCAATGGGCTGCGAGCTCGTAGTAGTCGCCGCGGAAGGGGACGATGGCCAGATCACGTGGCGCTCCCGTGGCCGCCGCGAGACGGTCGGAGTAGAGCCCCGCGCACGCGATGAGGCCTCGGGTTTCGTCGTCGCCCCGCGAGGTCTTCACGACCAGCCCGCTGGGCCGCGAATCGACGCCGCGCACCTCGCAGCCCGTGCGAATCACGCCGCCGGCCTCGGTGACGATACGCGCACAGGCCAGGGCCACGGCGCGATAGTCGACGATGGCGGTGGTGGGGCAGAACAGGGCTTTCACCCCGGCCACGTGGGGCTCGATCTCGCGCATCTCGGCCGGGTCGACGAGACGCGCGCCGCTCACCCCGTTGGCCTCTGCCCGTCGCGCCAGCTCGAGCAAGCGGGGCATCTCGTCGCCGCGCAATGCCACGATGAGCTTGCCGGTTGTCTGGCTGGCGATGCCGTGCCGCGCACAGAAGTCGAGCAGCATCTCACGGCCGCGCACGCACAGCCGCGCCTTCAGCGAGCCTGGCGCGTAGTACACGCCGGCGTGCACCACGCCGCTGTTGTGCGCCGTCTGCTGGGTGGCCACATCGGTTTCCCGCTCGAGCACGAGCACCCGAAGGCCGGGCGAGCGCTCGAGCAGCCTCATGGCGGTGGCCAGTCCGAGAATTCCCCCGCCGGCGACGATCACGTTCCAGGAAGTCGACACGCCGAGGTGTTTCTCGACGAGGGCTGCGCCTCCTCGCTCAGCCGATGCGCGCGAGGAAGCGCCGCGCCACGTCGTCGGCTCCATCGGTGGCCAGCGCGCAGGGTCGTCGGGGACGGCGCATGAGCGCGTGCAGCGCGTCATCCCAGGCGCCACGGGCCAGGGTCTCGTTGTCGATGAACGCGCCCGTCCCGTACCGATCGATGGCGTCGACCAGAACCGGGTATTCGGCGAAGCGGCCGCGAGACGTGTACAGCAGGCGGGTCTCGTTGGCCAGGCACTCGCTCACGATGCCGTAGCCGGGCTTGGTGGCCACCACGTCGCACGCGCGCACCAGGTCGGCGTAGCGCAGGCCGCGCGCCGTCATCTCGGCGGTGTCGAGCACGCGCACGTTCGGTGCGGTGCGGGTCGGCCCTGGTGGCGTGACGATGAACGTGAACCCGTCGATGCGCGACAGCCGCTCGATGTCGAGGGCCGCGGGCCCGAGCCCGCCGAACGAAACCAGCACTGCGGCTCGGCCAGGGTCGAGGCCCAGCCGTGCTTTCGCCTCGGCGGGGGTGAGGGCGCGTCTCGCGGAACGGGGCCGCGACATGGTCGCCGCCGTGGAAGGGCAGCCGCAGCAGCACATCGGCCGCGGCGTAGTCGGCGTCGAAGGCGTCGGCCACCGCGGCCAGGCGAGGCTCGAGATCGACGAGGTCGCGGTAGATCCAGCTCCAGGTGAAGTTGCTGAAGGCGATGGCGGGCAGGCCGAGATGGGCGGCGGCCGCCATGGGCAGTGCGGGGATGTCGGCGATGACAGCGTCGGCCTTCACCTTTCTGAGGAAGTCGATCTCACCCGCGAGCAGCGTTTCGCGCGCGGCCAGAAGCGCCTCGCACGCATCGGCCGTGGCGCCGAGATCCTGCGTCAGGCTGTCGCCTTGCACGATGCCCGTGTCGAGGCGGATCGACGAGGTCTCGTGCGACCTGCCCTCGAGGGCCGATGCGACGAACCAGGGGGCCACGGGGGTGCGCACGTGAAGCCGGACCTCGGGGGCGAGACGGGCCAGCGAGCGCGCAACCTCGAGGTCTCGGGAGGCGTGTCCGAAGCCGTGGCCGGTGCTGTAGACGACGATGTGCAGGGCGTGGGCCCTCCTGTTGCAGAATCGACGGCCCATGCGCGCTCTCGATGTCACCATCGTGCTCCACAAGCCGGCCCGCGCCGCCAACATCGGCGCCACGGCTCGTGCCATGAAGGTCATGGGCTTCACCCGCCTGGCGCTCGTGGCGCCCGGCGCACCTCTCGAGGGGGAGGCCATGGCCGTGGCCCACGGCGCCCACGACGTGCTCGAGCAGGCCGTGGTGGTTGACGACCTCGAGTCCGCCTTGCGCGGCTCCACCCTCGTGGTGGGCACCACCGCCCGTCAGGGCAAGGACCGCATGACGCCCATCAAGCTCCGGAGGTTCGTGACCGACGTGCTCCCGGCCTACCTGCCGGCGCAACTTGCGGTGGTGTTCGGATGTGAAGAGTCGGGCCTGGCCAACGACGATCTCGACCGCTGTCAGTTCGCCATCGAGATTCCCACTGGGCCTTTGTTTCACTCGCTCAATCTCGCCCAGGCCGTCATGGTGGTATGCTACGAGCTGTTCAGCAGCGCGCCGGCGCAGCATGTGGCGCCTGTGGTCTCAGATGCCCGACGCCAGCGCATGGAGACGCTCTATCGCGGGCTCGAGACATTTCTCACCGAGGTCGAGTACCCGAATCGCACCTCGCTCGCGCGGGCCATGGCCGACGCGCGTCGCGTTCTCGACGCCACCCACATGACCGAGCGCGATGTGAACACCGTGCTGGGGCTCTTCCGCCATATGCGCTTCTTGCTGCGAAAGGGCGACGCCGAGCGAGAGTAGGGGGGCACGTCGCGCTTCGTTCAGTTCGTGTCAGGTCTTCTGGGAGACCATGAAAGAAGGGACCGGCGCGAACGCCGATCCCCTCATCGAGGCTGAGCCTCTGCAGGACGCCTACCTGCCGAGGAGATTGTCCTTGAATACGCCGCCCGGGCCGGGCTTGGGGCCGATCCAGGTCGAGAGGATGGCGTCAGCGGTCTTCTTGCCGGCGAGCGAGCCTTTGACGTTGCCAGCGACCCAGACGCGGGTTCCCTGGCCGGGAACGTACGCGATGACGATCTCATCGCCGGACTTCACGTCGGTCATCCAACTGCAGAGCGTCTCGAAGTTCTTCTTGACGGCGGCAGATGCGTTGGGGCAGTTGGCCGCGAGGCCTTCGTTCCAGGCTTCGCAGATCCTGGCCTTGTCGACCCTGCGAATGAAGTGCATGACCGTCTGACGCGGGGCGTCGGCCGCCCTGATCTTCTCGGGGGAGGTCTGCGTCTGGGCAAGGTACAGGCCGGCCACATAGACGCTGAAGCCGAACTTGCTTCGGAGCGCGATGCCGTTGAGGTTGAAGCGGAGGAGCCCCTGCAGGCCTGCCCCGATCGCTGCCACCGTGCTCAGCCTGGGTCACCATCGGCGCCCTCTTTGCCCTGCGTGTCTCTGTGCGGCCGCACGATTCGCGCCTGCGCGGCCTCGATGTTGCGCTGCTCCCATTCGTCCCGATGGCGATTGGCCTCTTCGATGGTGCGAAACTTGTGCACGCCGCGCAGCGGTTGCACGATCCGCCCCAATCGCGCCAAGGCCGCGGTCGCTCGCATCTGCTTGAGGATTCGGGGATCACCAGGCGGTAGCCTCAGCGCACGCTCTGCGTCTTCGAACGAACGAAAGCGCTCTACACCCATCTCAGTCGCTCTCCTCGAGGCCGTACTGCTGGCGAAGGGCCGCGGCGTCCATCTGGTCTTTCGGGCGAAGGGTGTCACTTTTCATGCGGTACAACGTGCGCCTGCTGGCGACATTCAAACGAACCCCTTCAATCTCGAGCAGCTCGCTCTCGAGGTCGTCGTAGTGCCAGACCTCGCCGATGTGGCCGATGATGTCGACCACGTAATCGTCATCGGGTGGACCGTAACGAACGACCGCGTAATCGCCCGCCAGGTCATCGGCCACGATCTCGTCGATGCTGTCATCGTGGTACACCAGCCGGAGAGCTGCACGCAGGCGGTCGACGTTCTCCTCGGTTGGACGCACGAACAGATCGATGTCTCCGGTCGCCCGGACGAGGCCCTGAAAGCCCAGCGCCAGTCCGCCGACCAGCACGTACTCGACATTCAGCTGCGCGAGGGCCCTCGCCAGGGGAAGAAAGCTGTCGGGATCCACGGGTTCCTACTTCGAGCCCCACGTCTGAACTCTTCTTGCGTGTGCCAACGACGACAGCTGTTTCAGCGGTGAGATTGTCTTGTGTGTCAGAGCGAAGGGGGGCGCTCTGTTGCCGGAGGGCTCTCTGCGCGTCTCGCATTCTTCTTGAACGAGAAGTGGGGGGCATCGTGAGAAGCAGGGACCCGAGAGGTTCGCGAAGTGGGTGCCCCCCGCCGCCACCGTCGCGGAAGCGCTTTCGCATCACCTGGGCGCGGCGTAACCTCCCCACTCCGGCCCCTGACAGCACGCCACACTCTCGATGTCCTCTCCACTCGACCTCAGCCGCTCTCCCCCGAACGAACTTGTTTCCGTGAGGTTGCGAGCAAGAGAACACCTGTCGCATTCTCGGCACCGTGCCCGCCTCCCAGATCTGGCGGGTGCCCAACGTCTTCCTCTACTCGCCCGAAGCCTGCAATTGATTCACCTACCCATCTGCCGTCCCCGGCGGCGAGGACGGGGGCCACGGCGTGCACGGCGCCGGCGAGGACGAGGGCCACGGCGTGCACGGCGCCGGCGAGGACGACAAAGAGCGCCTTTACGTCCGCCGACGGGGTCTCCCGCAGGGCTTCCTCGATGGCGTCCACGACCTCGGCGATGGCGCAGGCGGCGCGCAGGGTCTCGGTTGGGGGTGGACGGACCGAGGCCGCCGCGCAGCCCGTCGCTCGCCCCCAGGATCACGAGCTCGATGCGAACGGGCGTGGGGTTGAACTGCGCGGGCGGCGCGTCAACTCCTACTCGCGAGGGTCCAGGGACCGTTCCGTGAACCCTCGCATCCGCCACGACACGCCCGCCCACGGGGACACACCACCGCCTCGCCGGGCGGTGGCGCGTCGCCGCTCAGTGAGGTGAGAAGGGGAACAGACGACCCGAAAACCTGAAGTCGCCGACCCGCACGTCATTACAAGCATCTGTTGATCTGGCCGACGACCGCCGGGGAGGTCCCGAAGAAGCGGTGGGGGAAACGGATGGCGTGCGAGCGACGACAGAGGACGAGACGACCCTGCGAGCGGCCATCGCGCGGCTGTATGCGGTCTTCGAGCGGTACCCCTCCGACCATCGGGGACCCGCCTGTCCGCACTGCGTCGGCGAGCCGGAGCGGGCACGCCTGCACGCAACGCCCCTCGC
>RGZZ01000212.1 GCA_010028905.1 Pseudomonadota bacterium
TCGGCCCACAGCCCTCGAACGCAGACAGCGTGTCTCCCTCCCCTGCCCGCGATGCCGTTCACCTCGGGCCGGCGCCCCCCCTGTTCAACACGGCTGCCGCAGCGGACGCGAGCGACGAGAAGCCCGCGGGCATCCTGGCGGGCGCGGCGACCGCGCTGCTGTGCACCGCATCGCTGGCGGGCCTGGCCTCATCGATGATGCCAGGCATGATCTCGCTCTCCCAATCGGTGACCGGCCCCACCCTGTCGACCATCGACAAGCAGGGTGCGCGGCAGCTGCAAGAGATGCCTGCGCCGACGTTCACGCCCGAGCAGCCCTCGGCGGACACCCACATCATTGCGAACGTCGACGCCACCGAGACCATCATCGAGCCCTTCGCCACGAACGATCTGGGCCAGCTGCAGCGAACCACGGCCAACAACCCCGGACATGTCACCGTTGACGTGCAGATCGAGCGCAACGCGCACCCTCTCGGCAAGGGGGCGGTGGGTGTTGGCCTGGTGGCCACCTCGGTGCTCCCCTTCTTCCTCGCCCGGAAGCTCGCCAAGCAGCAGAAGCACGTGGCCGTCGCCCTCGCCCTCACCGCCGCTGGCGTAGCCGGCTCGGTGATGGTAGCCAATCAGCTGAACGTCGCGCACGACGGCGTCGGTCGAATCGTCTCGGCCGTTGCAGACGCCAGACATCCGGAAGGCGTCTGGAGCGGCCGCCGAGAGATGCACATGACCGACGGCCAGCGCAGCCCGGGCGCCTTCTCCGAATCGGAGAAGGTCGACCCGCAGCAGCTGCGCCAGTTCGTCGCCCAGCACCTCAAGGACTATCCTGAGGGCAACGTGGTGGTGTCGCTGACGGGCCACGGGCTCATGTACCGCCACGTCTCCGGCGTGAAGGGCGACGTCTTCGGCGAGATGCTCGGCCAGGCCACGAGAGATGCGGGGCGTCCCATCGACGTGCTCGTGGTGGAATCGTGCCTCGCCGGAAACCTCGAGACGCTCAACGCCATCTACCCCAGCGCACGCTACGCCGTGGTCTCAGAAGAGAGCATCTCTGCCGGTGCGGTGGGCCGCAGCTTCGAAGCCACCGCAAAGGCCACGGCCGGCGCCTCGCTCACGCCGCGAGAGCTCGCGGTGAAGCTGCTCGAGAGCTCAAAGGGAGATCGTGGCGTTGAAACCCTCGCCGTCATCGACCTGTCGAAGCTGCCCGCGCTCAATGAAGCCGTCGACAGACTGGGCGCCAGCCTGGTGCAAGAGGTCGAGGCCGGCAACGTCGACGTGATTCGCAGCGCGGTGAACGACACCCGCGTCTATCCCGCCGAGCAGCCGTCGACCGCGAAAGAGCTCGCGGTGGGCGATCTCAAGCAGCTGGCCCAGAACCTCATCAAAGGGTACGCGCAGTCGACCTCGCCCAACGCGCAGGCCGTGCGCGACAGCGCTGAGCAGGTTCTCGATCGACTCGACGAGGCGGTCGTGAGGTCGAACATGACCGACGCCTACAATGGGCAGGGGGGCGTCTCCATCCAGCTCCCCGGGATGGATGTGGGCACCCTCGAGAACAAGTCGAACGTGCTCGGAGCCCGTGGCCTGTCGTCGTACAAGGACGCCAAGGCCCCCCAGAGCTGGCGCGTCTTCGTCGACCAGATGAGCGGAAAGATGAAGCCGCCTGCCACCGCGGAGCAGAAAGCGATGCGCTGAAGTGGCCGCCCGCCGCAACGCGAGCGGCCGGCGCTACCGCGTCACCTTGACCTGGATGCTGGCGACCGCCCCCGCCTGACGCGAAGAATCGGTGACCTGCGCGTTGATGGTGTAGGTGCCCACCGGCAGCCCCTTGAGGACGAGGCGGCCGCCGTTTCCGGCATGCTTGCCGTTGCTGAACCAGATGATGGAGCGGGTGATGTCGCCGTCTTCTTTGTCGGAGGCGACAGCGGTGCACGTGATAGCCTGAGCCAGGCGGAACGACGACCCGGACGAGGGGGAGGTGATGACGAGCGACGGGCTGTGATTGCGAACCACGACGCTCACAGAAGCCGACGACCGCTGGCCCGCCCGGTCGGTGACGGTGGCCGTGGCCGTGTAGGTGCCGATGGGAAGGCGAATGCTGAAGGACGGCTTCGCAACCGTCTGGTTGCCCAGGGTCCAGACCACCCGGGAGGTGAGATCGCCGTCTTCGACATCAGAAGCCGTCGCGGTGAAGGTGACCAGGGCGTTGGGCGAGAGATCGCTCCCTGCAGAAGGTGAGACGATGTTCACCGAGGGAACGGTGTCACCAGGCTCAATCAAACGGTCTGCCTGCACGCGCCCGTAGCCATAGAGCTCATCGCGACCCACCGCACCGAGATCGAGGGCCGTGGAGAAGAGTCGCGCGCGGGCCTGCGCGGGGGTGTATCCCCGCTTGAGGGCCAGCGCCATCACGCCCGCAACATGAGGGGACGCCATCGAGGTGCCGCTCAGGTAGCCATAGCTCGGGCCCGGCAGGCACGAATAGATGCCCGCGCCCGGCGCGGCCACATCGACCCGCGGTCCGGTGCTCGAGAAGCCGGCACGGTTGTCGCTGCCGTCAACCGCGGCCACGCTGATGCAGGTCGTGAAGGCCGCGGGATAGATGACGGTGCTGCCGCCCGGCGAAGCCGCCATGCCGCTGTTCCCAGCGGCCGCCACCAGAACGACACCGGCGGCCTGAGCCGCCGCGCACGCATTCTCAACGTACTGCCCAGGATAGCCTCCCGAACCGAGGCTGATGTTGGCCACCTGCATCTTGTTGTCGACGCACCACTGAAGCGCCGCGACGACCGCGCCGAAGCTTCCGCCCCCATCCTTGCCGCAGCACTTGAGGCCATAGAGACGGCACTCCGGCGCAACCCCGATGGCCCCCGTAACGTTCGCCCGCGCACCCACGATGCCAGCCACGTGGGTGCCGTGCCAGAACTCGTCCATCGGATCGGAGTCGTTGCTGTAGAAGTCGTAGCCCCCCGCGTAGGCGTCGCGGAGATCAGGGTGGGTGTAGTCGATGCCGGTGTCGATGATGGCTACACGAACACCCGTGCCCTTGTTGCCCTGGCTGAAGACGGCCGGGCAGCCCATGCGCGCCACGCCCCAGCTGTTCTCGAGCTCAGTGGCCAGGCACTGCACGGGGAGATCCGGCTCGACGAAGGCGACGCGGGGATCGGCGCGCAGGGCGTCGACCCCGCTGTCGGGGAGCTCCGCGGACAGGGCTCCGATGAACGGGAGGGGATATCCCGCTGTGCCGCCCTTGGCCGTCACCATAGACGCGGCGCCCTTGAGGGCTTCCTGCACCTTGTCGGCGTCTGCGCCCTTGCTCGCCATGCCGCGCAAGGTGATGACCACCTTCTGCAGGCCGGCCGACGTGCGCGGCACCACCACATCAGACGCAGGAAGCGAAGGCAGGGCGGCACTCACCGGATCCTTCGCGACAGCGCCGGAAGACGACATGCCCACAGGCCCGCTGCCGGGCGTGACACCCGATGTGTCAACCCCTCCCCCCCCGCAGCCCGTGAGAAGCGCGAACAAAGGCACGATCATCGCAAGACGGCAGACGTCTCGCCAGATAGAAGACAACAGACGCATCGTGAGCATGGAAACCTCCCTGAGGGCTGCGCGACCTCTCAGGCAAGCGGCTCTTCCCAGATCGTGAGAGAAGGCTCGCCATCGGTGGCGCAGGCGCAATGAGGGTAGGAGAGTGTCAGATGCGCGATTTGCAGATGGCGAAGCGCTCTATTCTACATGCGCAGCGATGTAGCGCTTCAGCACTGCAACGTCGACCGCCATGCGCTCAAAGCGCTGCGGGCGCTGCTCGAGATCATCGGTTCCCGGAGGCCGCGGCGGATCACTGCCCAGCGCCTCGCGCAGCGTGGCGGAGAACTTGGCCGGAAGGGCGGTCTCGAGGCAGATCATGGGAACGTCCGGCGAAAGGTGCGCGAGAGCCACCTTCACGCCATCAGCGGTGTGGGGATCGACGAGCACGCCGCAGGCCTCGTGCACATGACGAATGGTCGCGAGACGGTCGGCGTGGGTGCTGCGGCCGGAAAGGAAGCCCGTGGCGGCCATGCGGCTCGCGAACCCTTCCCCTGAGAGGTCGAACGCGCCCTCGCGCGCCAGTCGCGCCCACAGGTCGCTCACCACGGCCCCATCACGTCCGGTGAAATCGAAGACGAAGCGCTCGAAGTTCGACGCCTTCGAGATGTCCATCGACGGGCTGCTGGTGGCGCGCACCTCGTCGCCCACCCGAGGTCGGTACAGGCCCGTGCGAAAGAACTCGTCAAGAACGTCGTTCTCGTTGGTGGCCACGACCAGATGGCGTATGGGAACCCCCATGCAGCGTGCCACCCAGCCGGCATACACGTTCCCGAAGTTGCCCGACGGCACCGCGAACGACACCTCGCCGCCGTCCGGCGCGGCGGCGCGCCACCCGCTCACGTAATACACCACCTGGGCCGCAACGCGCGCCCAGTTGATGGAGTTCACCGTGCCGATGGCGTAGCGCGCCTTGAACGCAGCGTCGGCCGAGACCCCCTTCACCATGTCCTGGCAGTCGTCAAAGACGCCATCGACCGCGAGATTGAAGATGTTCGGATCGAGCAGGCTGAACATCTGGGCGGTCTGGAACGGCGTCATGCGCCCCTCGGGAGACAGCATGAACACACGGATGCCGTTGCGCCCGCGCATGGCATGCTCGGCCGACGAGCCCGTATCGCCGGAGGTGGCGCCGAGGATGTTGAGGTGCAGGCCCCGTTGCGCGAGCACGTGCTCGAAGAGCGCGCCCAGCAGCTGCATGGCCATGTCCTTGAAGGCCAGGGTGGGACCGTTGGAGATGTGCAGAAGGTGCAGGTTGGGGGCCAGGCCGCTCAGGGTGGAGAGCGGGGTGATGGCGGGGTCGCGAAAGATCTCAGCCGTGTACGTGCGGTGGGTGAGGGTGCGCAGCGCCTCGGTGGGGATCTCGGGCGCGAACTGCGTCAGCACGGCGTGGGCGAGGTCAGCGTATGACGCATCGCGCAGCCCCGCCAGGGCCTCGGCATCAAGCCTGGGAACCTCGGCCGGAACGTAGAGACCGCCGTCTGAGGCCAGTCCCTCGAGAAGGATGTCGGTGAACGAGAGACAGGAGCTCTCTCCGCGCGTACTGACGTAGTGCACGCCGCCACGTTCGCCGAGAGCAGGCGCGGCTCCCTCCGGCACACCCTCGCGCAGGCGCCGCCGAGCGCCGTGATTCTCGGCGCTGTCCGGAGGAGGGGCTCGCCGGACCCGACGAGAATCGGCCCGTCGAGGAGAACGGGTCGCGCTGCGCGTCGCACGGTGCCCCGTTGGGAGAGGAACACACATCGTGGAGATCAGACGCCTCCTGCTCAGCAGTGCCCGGAAGAGCCGAAAGGGGTTGCTCGCGGTCTACATCGTGGCGCTCGTGGGCGCCATCTTCCTGGCAGACACCATGGCGCGCACCTTCGTCCGAGCGCCGCGCATCACGGTCGAATCAGCAGCAGGCCGACCTGGAGAGAAGTGCCACCTCGGACAGCAGCCCACGGGAGACTGCGGGCGCGAGGGGAGCCGCCCCGCCGCGGTCGTGAGACACGAGCGCGGTGAAGCGTCGCAGATCACCGAGAGCACCTCGCCCGATGGAACGAAGACCAAGACCATCACCTTCCGAGGCATGCGCATCGACAAGCTCTACCCGTCGATGACGGGACCTTCGAAAGACCATACGGTGCTGCTCGGAGGCAACGACGACGGCGTGTGGATCACGCGCTACAAGGCCGAGGTGCTCGACCCTGAGAGCGGAAGGCTCCGCCAGGAGTACATGTGCCATACGAGCCTCGACCTGCTCGGCACGGCGGGTACCGAGGCAAGCACCTACCATCGCCAGGAGCTCACCGTATCGCAAGGGCAAGAGGAGATTGCCTTCCCGAAGGGGTTCGCCCTGCACTTCCCCAATGATCCGCTGGTCGACATCCACGTGCTCGTGATGGTGCTCAACAACAACGACCCGGATCTCAGAAGAGACTTCGACTTCCGCACCACGCTGCGCTATGCCGGTGACAAGACCGCACGAGAGCAGAAGCTGGTCCCCCTGTTCCAGACCGGCTTTGCCGCATTTCCTCTGCTCGACTCCGAGAAGCTCGAGGCAGGCGAGACGGGTGTACGGACGGCCACGGAGAAGGAGGTGGAGCGAGGCCGAGATGGTCGCCAGCGCACCGGGCACTGGATGGTGCCTCCCGGCCGACAGGTGATTCGCGAGACCAGCGCACTCGGACTCTCGAGCGACACGACCATCCACTACATCTGGATGCACGTCCACCCCTACGCCGAATCGGTGGAGCTGCGCGAC
Source organism: Pseudomonadota bacterium (assembly GCA_010028905.1). NCBI lineage: Bacteria > Pseudomonadati > Pseudomonadota > Pseudomonadota bacterium. The sequence continues at coordinate 6,328 of RGZZ01000212.1, forward strand.
AAGACCGCTGAGAAGACCCTCTGGAAGGGGCGCGTCGTCAACGACCCGGACGCGCGCAAGGCGCGTCTCGTGTCGACCGAGCACTTCGAATCGACGCAGGGGATCCCCGTCTTCAAGGGCCACGTCTACGAACTGGTCTCCACCTACAACAACCCCACCAACCACGACATCGACGCCATGGCCTCGCTCTGGATCTACGCTCGCAGCGCGCAGTGACAGGGGCCCGGCGCGCGGCCATCTGTTCACATCAACGCAACAAAACCGCGACGGTTTTACGGCATACTGTGCGACGACAAGACGGTCGTGTAACGATGCGCGATGTCGACAGAGCCGAGGAGACCGAGCCCATGCAAACCACCCAGACCAGCTGGAACCCCCGCGTGTTCATCGGAGCGAGCACCGCAAGCCTGAACCCCCAGATCCCGTCGCCCGTGCATCGCCCGTCGACGGTGGCCATCGAGATCGAGCCCGGAATCGGCTTCGGCATCGACGGCGAGAGCATCGTCATCGGAGACAACGTGCGCGAGGGCGTCACCACCATCACCGGGCACCTCGACGACGGAACGTACCCCCAGCGCGACTACCGCGTCACCCGCAGCGGCGACCAGACCGCGGTAGACGGCTACTACGACTGGCAGGACTACCAGATGCGTCGCACGGGCAGCAAGGTCGACGTGCAGTGCGGTGACGCCGACTTCTCCGCCACCATAACCAACGGCGCCAGCGGACCTTCGTCGACTGGCCGCTTCCCCGCCCAGGCCTACACCATCACCACGCAGGGGTCCCAGACCCGGGTGCAGGGCTACGACGACAGCGTCAGCGCAACCATCAGCGCCCAGGGCGGCACCCTGCTCATCGACGGCGCCATTCCCGAGCGCACCTTCGAGATCACCCGAACGTCCAGCGGGTTCCACGTGAAGGGTGCCTATCGGTTCCAGGACTTCGACGTGAAGCGCACCGCCGATGGCTTCGAGATCCAGGGCCTGTACCCGCAGCAGCACTACGTGGTGAAGCACCAGGCCTAGGAGAGCGGCCGAGAAGGCTGATCTCCGCCCAGAAGGATTGCGCTGGAAGTGCGAACGCCGTCAGGCGCGCCTGCGCTTCAGGCATCGCGCGACAAAAAGGAGCCCCCCATGCTGACTTCGCTCACCCTCCCGACATCGGTCGTGCGTCTCACCGCTCCTCCCCCACTCGCTTCTTCCGCAGCAGGCTCAGGTGACATCCGGCCCGCGGTCGAGTGGTGGGAGGTGGGCGATGCACGCTACGACTCCACAGCCGACCTGCTGAAAGGCTGCACCCTGGGCACGAACGGGACCCCCGCCACCTATCACTGGCGCCAGGAGACCTCCTTCGGCACGCCAGAGAAGTGGAGTGCCGCGCGAGATGGCGCAGTCAAAGGCGCATTCACGGGAGCGATGCTGGGCGGCATGCTCGGCATCGGCGTGAACATCGTCGGCTTCATCGGCACAGTCATGACGGCTGGCATGCTGGGCGTCTTCGGCGGGGTCGGGCTGCTTGCACCCATCGCCATCGGCGCCGTGGGCGGCGCCGTCATCGGCGCGCTGAGCGGCCCCAAGAATGCCGAGGCACGCTTTCACACAGGAACGCTGGTCGATGGGCAGCTGCAGCCGGAGCTGCAGCCGGATGGCTCGACCCATCTCGCCTTCTACGTGAACGGCCAGGTGAGCGAGAAGGTCGACCTCGAGCGCTATGCCCAGGCCAGCCCGGGGCAGCCACCTGCCTCGGGAGACCAGCCGTGGTGGGTGCGCGGCGGTCACATGGGGGCTATCTCCGTCGATTGACCGACCGCCGGGCAGGGGAGATCTTCGACCCGAGAGAGAAGTTTGCGACGAAGACCTCACGTAGACGGCCTTGCCGTCGCAGCCGGAGAGGTCGCGGGCAAAGGCCCTCAGCGAGGAGGTATCGCGCATGCGCAGCATCCGGGTCTGCGGGCTTGCACTCCTGCTCACGCTTCTGTTGAGCA
>RGZZ01000213.1 GCA_010028905.1 Pseudomonadota bacterium
GCACAGATCTGTCAGATCGGAATGCCCGCGTCCGAGGAGCGCCGCAAGTGGCATGCCGTGGATGTTGCCAGAGGGAGAGGTCTCCGGGGTGTTCATGTCTGCGTGGGCATCGAACCAGATGAGACCGACATCCTCTTCTCTGGCGCGCAGATGCGCAGCAACGCCGGAGAGCGTTCCAAGCGCCACGGAGTGATCTCCCCCCAGAACGACAGGAAGCTCCTGACGTGACAGCGCGCTGCGAACCGCATGTGCGACATCCGAGCACACGGCGGTGATCTCTGCCAGGTTTCGAAGCGCCTGCGGGTCGGTGCGCTCCGGTGGCACCACCACGTCTCCCAGGTCACGCACCGTATATCCCAGCTCACCCAGTCGGTTTCCGAGGCGTGCCAGTCGCATGACCGCAGGCCCCAGATCTGCCCCCGGACGTCCACAGCCAAAGGCAAGTGGAACCCCGAGCAAGGATACAGTGCGATCCTGTCCTGGCAAGAGCTCGGCGGAGGTGAGAGCGGTCGGTAGCGGGCTGGGCATGGGAAACTTCCTTCCTGCAGTGGAGACGTGGCGAGATAGGCCGCATTCTAGGGCTCCACGCGACCGATGTCAAGCCGTTCCAGGATGAGCTGCGCAATAGAGGAGGCAGAGCGCCGGAAGCACTGAAGAGCCCCGCAGAAAGAACTGCAAGGGCTCTTCGCGGCATCGGGCGACTCCGCTTGGGGCGTCAGCTCAGGCACTGGCGTGCTTCCGGCGCCCGCATATGGCGCGGTGCGACCTTTTCGGTCGCGCCTCTAGATGCTGTTGTATCCAGGAGGGGCTCCGCCCGGCTTCACCAGCGGAGGAAGCCCGCTTGGCGTGCTCGGATCGACAGGAGGCCACACCGGCGCGGGGTAGCCGTAGCCGTATCCATAGCCATATGCGGCCTGGACCGTGGGCCCGCTCACGTAGGTCGTTCCGACGTTCACGGCCCCACCGGCCACGGCGTCGAGATCGTCGAGCTCGAGCTTGCCGTTGGAGGCAGGGGGCAGCGGCAGGACCAATTCGTCGACGTGCTCGACAAAGCGCAGGCGCAGATCTGCCGGGATCGCGACGCTCCCCATCGCCTCGAGCGCGGCGCGCGCATCTTTCAGGCAGATGGCACGAAACTCGGGATCGGTGGCCGCGCGGTGATAGAGCGCAGGCAACGCAGCCTGCCAGGGGTGCAAGGTCTCAGACATGGGTTCCTCCTCGCTGTGCTGGCTCGATGTTCCGACAAGCGACTGGGGTCGGCGAAGGCCAGCCGCGCCATCGACCAGCGTTCCTAACAGAGGGCGCTTCGTGTCATCGCTGGAGTGAACACGACGCCCCGCGCACAACCTGCTGACATGATTCGCACAGCGCGCAAGAAGTTCCCGCACCTGCGCGCAACGCCACGGGCAGACAAGACGCGCCTCGCCTCAGCCTGTCGGCAGCGCTGGGGCGTAGCTGCGGGCAACGAAGCGCCCCCCTCCCGGGTCGCCCACGAACTCGCCTTCGCGAACCAGTACCCGCCCTCTCGAGATGGTGATCACGGGCCACCCGTGACAGACCCACCCCTCGAAGGGCGACCAGTCGGTGGACATGTGCAGACTGTCGACCCCCACACGAACCTTCTTCCCAGGGTCGAGGAGCACCAGATCTGCGTCTGCCCCTGGGGCCAGGCTCCCCTTTCGGGGATGCAGGCCGAAGAGACGCGCGGGATTGCCTGCAATGAGCTCGACGAGCCCGTTCAGGCTGAGACGGCCCTTGCGCACCCCCTCGCTGAACATGAGCCCCAGCAACGTCTCAACGCCAGGCAACCCACGCGGAGCCAGCGCCGCATCAGCGGCTCCAGCCTCCTTCTGCGCGCGGCGAAACGCGCGATGGCCAGACCCAACCACCTGGATGGCGCCTGCGGAAATCCCCTTCCAGAGACCGTCAGCGTCAGCCTGGCTGCGCAGTGGCGGCGACGTGAGGTACATGTGCGCCTCCGGAACCTCATTGAGGGCGTCGTGAAGGAGCAGATACGGTGGCGAGGTCTCAGAGAAGACATTGAGCCCACGTCCCTTGGCCTCACCGACAAAACGGGCGCTGCCCATGGTCGAGAGGTTGAAGAGGCATAGCCGCCCCCCCACCAGCTCGGTGTAGAAGATCACGCGGCGCACGGCTTCCGCCTCGCTGAACGTGGGGTGGGAGCGGGCGTGCGCCAGGGGGCCGACCTGCCCCCGCTCGCGGTGCTTCTTGGTGAAGTAGTCAACCAAGGAGCCGTTCTCGGGCTGAACCGCAACCAATCCCCCGCCTGCGCGCACCGTGTCGAGCACGGCCAGCAGCTCCCCATCGGAGACCGCATCGGCGTCGCCGAAGTCGGCGGTGGAGACGAGCGTCGAGGGCACGCCCAGCGCAATTGCACGGGGCAGCTCGGCCACCACCTCATCGCGCGGGTCGCCGAGCGCGGCGTGAAAGGCGAAGTCAACATTGAACTGTCCGGTGGCCGCCTTGAGCTTCTGCTCGATGGCGGGCACCAGGGCCTCCCCTTCCACCTGGAGGGCCGTGTCGATGACCGTGGTGACGCCCCCGTGAGCTGCCGCCCGTGAGCCGGCTGCGAAATCGTCGGCCGAGCCGTGACCGCCGCTGACGAACTCGAAGCGGGCGTCGACATCGATGACGCCGGGCATCACAAGCAGCCCCGCTGCGTCGATGACCTCGCTGGCCTGACTCGGATCGATGCCGGTGGAGAGCTCGACGATGCGCCCCTCACGCACCGCCACGTCGCCTTCGAAGACCTCGGTCGACGTGACGATGGTCCCCTTTCGGATCAGCAGGTCCAGGTGTTGCATCACATGCCCTCGCGTGCGTGGATTCGGGGGAGGCCCCCCATCGCTGCGGTCGCTCGTGCGCCGCTCATCCGATCAACGGGTGCCGAAGATGCGGTCTCCCGCGTCTCCCAGGCCGGGAAGGATGTAACCGAGGTCGTTGAGGCAGCGGTCGAGCGCGCAGGTGTAGATCTCAACCCGATCGTCCGTCTCCTGAACCCGCCGGACGCCTTCGGGCGCCGCCACCAGACAGACGAGCCGAAGGCTCTCGGGGCGAGCCCCCTTGGCCACGAGGAACTCGATGGCAGCCGACGCCGAACCGCCCGTGGCCAGCATCGGGTCGAGCAGAAGGATGTCGCGCTCCGGAAGATCTTCCGGGAACTTGGAATAGTAGTCGATGGGCTTCAGCGTCTCGTGATCGCGATAGATGCCGATGTGTCCGACCTTGGCCGCAGGGATGAGGCGCATGATGCCCTCGACCATGCCCAGGCCGGCCCGCAGGATGGGCACGATACCGATCTTCTTGCCGCCGATGGCGCGGCAGCGCGCGGTCTCCAAGGGAGTGGGAACCTCCACGGTCTCGAGGGGCAGCGTGCGCGTCACCTCGTAGGCCATGAGCATGGCGATCTCTTCCACGAGCTCCCGGAACTCCTTGGGACCGGTCTCTCGGTGGCGCAGGATGGACATCTTGTGCTGTATCAGGGGGTGATCGATTACATGAAGCGACATGGGGCGCGGATTCCACCTCCGCCGAGAGGGGTCCTGTCGATCTCGGCACGCTGGGGTGAGACCGGCGATGCCGCCGCTCGGAGAGCGCGCCACGCAGAGCGCACTTCACATCAGTGCACCAGAGGGCCCGCGGAAGGGAGTCTCTTCCGTCAGCGCGAAGGATCAAGCCTCTAGGAGTAGCATGACTGAGCGTCAACGCCCCCCAGGAAGCCGCACCGGATCGGTGCGCCGATGGACAGGATTCGGGGAGACCTCCGCTGCGTCGTCAAATCTCCCCAACGCGGAAGAAGATCTCATTCCCGCCGTCGACCCGCGAACGGTCCCCGTTCCCAGCGGTCTCGAGATACACGTTCTCGAAGGTGAAGACGCTGGCAAGACCTTCCCGCTCGACACCTGCGAGGTGGTGCTGGGGCGGCGCATGACGCCAGAAGAGAAGAAGCTGGGCTGGCTGCTCTTCAACGATGGCACCGTGTCGCGCATGCACGCCGTGCTCGAGTGGCGCGGCGGGCCGCGGCGCTACCGCCTCACCCATCGCTCTAAGACCAATCCCACATTCATCAACGGGCGAATCGTCCAGCAGGCGGTTCTCTATCCCGATGACCTGATCCGTCTCGGCGATCTCACCTTCCAGGTGCGGGTGACGCGGCGAGGTCAGGAAGACGAAGCCCCGCAACAGGTCGACGACAAGGGGCTGATCTACTCTGGCTTCAAGGTCGTGGTCGTCAACGGGCCAGACAAGGGCCGTCAATACGTGCTTGAGCACAAGGTCGTTCACGTCGGGGGACCTGCCACGCCTGGCGATGCCACACGAGGCAACAACTGGATGGTCCTCAGCGACAAGAACCTGCCGCGAGAGCAGGCCTTCTTCGTGTGGTACGACGCCGACAAGCGATACGGCGTGTTTCACGCGGGCGCCTCCCCCGTTCCCACGCAGATCTCTCGCGTCCTGACATCGCCCCGTGGCGGCGAATCGAAGACCGAGACCCGAAACCTGCTCAACCTCGACGACATGGTCATCATCGGTGACACGACGTTGATGATGCTCAAATACGAACGCTTCCAGGAGACCGCCAAGGCGCTGCGCCCTGACGTCCTGCCCCCCGCTGGACGCCCTTCTCCTGAGCCGACCCGCGGACCGTCCCCTCCCGTGAGCCTGCCGCAACCGTCTCTCTCAGGGCCGGCCGCCCCTCCCCCACCGACAGCGCTTCCTGGCGCGGAAGAGAAGCGCAAGGTGCTCGAGATCACCCCGCGCGACCATCTCACGCCGCTGCAAGAACCCGATGAGCCGCCCGCTCCCGCCATCCGTGTACGTGGAGAAGGCCTGCCGCAGCATCTGCTGCCGGAGCCTGCCGCTCCTCAGGCGCAGAACAACCGCCCCTTCGATTCCACACAGTGCTGGTTCAGCCGGCCGGACTACGGGCTCGAGGTGATCGACGGGCCAGAACGAGGCCGACGCATCGCGCTCATGTCAACCGCGCTGAAGAGCGGCAAAGGCCTCACCCTGGGTCGGCAAGGACGTCGTGCCAACGACATCGAGCTGAAAGATCCGAAGGTGGAGAACGAGCAGGCCACGCTGCAGTTCGACCGAGGGCGGTTCACCATCATCAATCAAGGTCCGCTCCCCATCGTGCTCAATGAAGACCCGCTCGAAGCCGGCCTTCCCCACCTGCTGAAGAACGGCGATGAGCTCGTCATCGGAGACTCCATCCTGCTGTTCGTCGATCACGGTGCGCTGCAGCGGCAGTACCAGTTCGAGCTCGAGGTCGTGTGCGAGAGCGGACGAACCGACAGAGCACGTCGCATCACCCTGAACCAGGACGAGATCACCATCGGGCGGGCCAAGAAGGCCGAGGTTCGCATCGACGATCCGAACGTCTCGCGCATCCACGCGCGTGTCGCGTTCCGCCGCGGCGGGTTCCTTCTCGAGCACCGCAGCGAGACAAACCCCACATTCGTGAACGGCGTCTCCCTCGACGTGGGACAGTCACGCCTTCTGCAGCCAGACGACGAGATTCAGCTGTCTGACGGTTCGCGGCTCATCTTCCGCAAGCGGATGGCCCTGCAGCTGAAAGGCTGACCCACGCTCGGCGCTAGCAGCGGTGAAGGGTGCCTGCCTTCTCGCTAGGATCGCGGCTTTGCCGACGACGACTTCTTGCGACGGGTGTTGGTGCCGCGCTTGCCGCGCGCCTGTGCCCCGACCCCGGTTGCACGTCGCGTGGTCACGCCGGCCAGTCGTTCGAGAACGTACTGACGCGCGCTTCCAGCAAACTCACCCCCGGGCTCGAGCGCGATGTACCGCTCAAAGGCCTTTCGCGCCGCAACGAGATCGCCTTGATCGAGCAGACATTCGCCGAGGCGGAACCAGGCGGGGGCAAACTCCGGGTCTCGCTCGATGGATGCCGCGAAGCAGGTGCAGGCCGCGTCTGCATTCTGACGCATGCCGAGGAGAACGCCAAGAAAGTAATGGGCCTGCGCCACGGCACGCGGGTCGTTGTCGAGCTGCACGACACGACGAAGCTCTCTCTCGGCTTCCTCGCGTCGCCCCATCTGCAGGAAGAGCGCCCCCACGCTGCAGCGCACGGTGGAGTTCTCGGGCTCGAGACCGAGCGCCTTGGTGTAGCAGCGGAGGGCTTCGTCGAAAGCGCCTCCCTGCGCGTGCAGCCATCCGAGGTTGTTGAGAACGACCACGTCGGCCGGAGAGAGCTCGAGGGCCTTCTCATAGAGCACGAGGGCCTCTTCGCGCTTGCCTTCCTCGACATACATCCGCCCCAGCGCACTGAACGAATCTGCCGCTTCCGGGTCCCGGTGAATCGCGCGTCGGTAGGCCGCAACAGCCTCGTCGCGCTCGTCGCGATTCTCGAACACCCATCCGAGATGGTGCCAGGCCGAGGCGCTGTCAGACGAGAGCTCCAGCGCGCGACGAAGATGGCGCTCGGCCGCAACCCACTTCTGCTGCGCCCCCGCGATCTGCCCCATGAGCTCGTGGATCTCGGCGTCGTCGCTGCCTCCCTCGAGCGCGTGGCGGCAGGCACGCATGGCGGAACCGTACTGCTCAGACTGATGATAGGCCACGGCAAGGTGCTTCCAGGCTTCTTCTGAAACCGCGTCGCCCGCTTTCCGGATATACTTGCGCAGCAGCGTCACCGCGTTGGCCGAAAACCCGAGGCGCAACTGAATGATGCCGAGATGGAGCAGGGCGTCGACGAAGTCTTCGTCTTCGTCGGCGATGACCTTCTGAAACACCTCCTGCGCTTCCATGAGATTGCCCTGCGCCAGGTACGAGTGGCCGAGGCTGTAGTTTGCGCTCGCCACGTACTCGCCCTCATCTGAAGACTCCAGAACGGCGGTGAACGCCTGGATGGCGGGTTCGAGATCACCCAGCTGCAACAGGCACCAGCCGAGCTTCAGGTGGGCGGCGGCGTAGCTGGGGTAGAGCTCGATGGCTTTTCGAAATGCGGAGACCGCATCGGGAAGCGCACCCACCTCCTGGTACACGCAGGCAATGCATTGTGCGGAAACGGCAGATCGGGGTCCATCGAGATGGAGGTCTCGAACGCACGCAGCGCCCGATCATAGTCGCTCATCTGGTAGTACACCCAGGCGAGATTGTTGTAGATGATGGCCACGTCGGGATCGTGCTCGACGGCGCGCTTGTACTCGACCACGGCCTTCTCGAGACGGCCCTGCTTCTGCAGCATGTTGCCGAGATAGAAGTGATTGGACCCCACATCCGGATCGAGCGCAATGGACCGGCGCAGATGACGCTCGGCCTGTTCTGACTTGCCCAGGCTGTCGCTCACGAGCCCCAGGTAGAAGTGTAGCTCCGGGTGCGCGCGGTTCAGCTTTAGCGCCGCCTGGAGGTTGCGCTCTGCATCTTCGTGAAGGCCCATGCGATAGAACGCCTTGCCGCTCTTGAACCCCCGGATGAACGCCAGCTTGCGACGCTCTTCCACCGTCTCGCTTCGTCGGCGAGGAACCCCGGACTCACCGGTGTCGAGAAGACGCTCGCGAGCGGAGCGCAGCAGCGCATCGTGCTCATCATCGCGATCATTCTTCGGCCGAGCGTGAGGTGGTGTGAGGGGATACTGACCATAATCTGCGCGCGTGAGCTCTTCGAGATCGTACTCCTCGTACTCATCTTCCAAGGCCTCTTCCTCGGCGTCTCCAGCCTCGGAACCAGCGGTCTGGCGGCGCGTGAGATCGTCGAGGAGGGAGCGCGCGGTGGTCTCGCCGTCATCGGCAGTGGAGACCTGCTCCTCACGAAAGGTGACACGATGCGCGCGCAGCGTCTTGCGCACCCGCTCGCTCGCGATGGCCGCCATCTCGTACTCGCCGCTGAGCGAGAGCCCGACAACTTCGCCCTCCTCGAGCACGAGGGAGGCACGCACGTCGAGGGCGCCTGCGCGGAGCGACTCAACGATCTGCTCCGCAATGACGCGAAGGCCGTCCTGCGCGAGGCCAGGTGGAATGATGAACGTGAAGTGGACGGTTCTCAACGGCTGACCTCCGGGCACTGCCCTTTGCAAGAACGAACGAAGCGCGGGGGATGTTCCCCGACGCACGTTGCCTGCGCGACCTGCTCCTATGATTATAGCACCGAAATCAGAGGGAGCAAACCGCTGGCAACGATCAATGACAATGCACACGCTCGGCCGATCGGCGTTCGATGAACAGAGAGCGAAATGCGCTAGCGCGGGGGAAGGCGTGCGTCTGAGGGACGCAGGGTGGGGGGGGAGCCCCCCCCAATGTTTCTTCCGTGGTGACGGGGCACGGAAAAAAA
>RGZZ01000214.1 GCA_010028905.1 Pseudomonadota bacterium
CCGCTCTCGCGAGGGGTCGCTGGGCGTGTCGGCCGCGCGTCCGCGGCATCTCACCTGGATGCCGTTCGAGCAGGGAGAAGATACCTACGAGGTGCGCCTCGAGACCCCCGCGGGCGTCTTCGTGCGCAAGACCCACGACACCAGCATCGAGATACCCGCCGACGAGTGGGCGCGCCTCTGCGTCGAGCCGGAAGCCCCCTACGTCTGGTCGGTGACCGCGCTGAAGGGAGGGCGCGCGGGCGAGACCCAGGAGGGAAGCGTGTCGTTCCTCGCCGAGGCGCAGGCGCAGCCGCTCGCGGAGCAGGAGGCCCTGGCCAGGAGCCTCGAGCCCGAGCGGGCCATGCTGGCCTTGTCGTCGCTCTACCGCGCGTGGAACCTGCACTGGGAAGCGTGCGACGTGCTACGTGCCTACGTCGAGCGACACCCCGAGCAACCCGTGGGCTACCTGCTCATGAGCCAGGTGTGTGAAGAGATGGAACGGGTGCAGGAGGCGTCGCGCGCCCTCGGGCAGGCCAACCGCCTCATGTCCGCCGTCTGAGCCGGGCCCTCGCGCTCCGAACGAAAACGCCCCCGGTGCATTACGCGCCGGGGGCGTTTTCACGTCGCACGCTCTCTACCCCTGGGTGCGGCGCTGGAAGGCTTCGTTCAAAATGATCTTCAGCTCGCCGGAGTCGAGCCAGATGCCGGCGCACTGCGGGCAGCGGTCGATGACCACGCGGCGTGCGTCAGAGAAATATCGGGTCTGCATCATAACGGCACACGATGGGCACTTTATCGTGCCTCGTGGATCGTGGGTCTCGAGGCCCAGGCCGTCGACCAGGTCGGTTGCGAGGTGATGCAGCGCCCGCAGCTCGCCGGCGTCGAGCCAGGCGCTGTCGCAGTACGCGCACGTGTCCATCTCCACGCTCATGAAGGTGACGTTGTCGAGGGCGCACCCATCTCTGGGACATTGCATGCGTTCAAGCTTCGCGTTCAGCGGGACTGTCCCTGCCCGAGCGGACCGGGCGCCGCGCGCGAGGGCAGGGGAGCGGCCGCTTCGCTACAGCCTGCCCCAGAGCCAAGGGCTGCTGTTCTGGCGTATCGTTAACAACCCGTTAATTGGCGGGGTGCCCCTGGCATGGCATGCTTGATGACAAGAGGAAGAAGATGTCGCTCGTACGGCGGGCGACGGGACTCGAGGAGACCGCAATCGCATGCGCATCAGTGTCGCGCCCCACGCCTGTGAACCCCAGAAGAAATGGCGACAACCTGCTGAGCCCCTACATGCAGCAGAACCTGAAGGACATGGAGGCCGTGGGCTCCACCGATCAGGTCAACATCGTGACCCAGTTCGACGCCGAGAACCAGGGCGCTACCCGTCGCTTGATGCTCAAGGGAGACGCCCCCGCGGGGGCGCTCGCATCGCCCGTGGTCGAAGATCTCGGGCAGACCAACATGGCCCGCCCGGAGACCTTGTCCGATTTCATCAAGTGGGGCGTCGAGAAGTATCCGGCCGACCATTATATGGTGGTGATGGCGGGCTTCGGCAACGGTTGGTCCGGCGCCATGATCGACGTGGGCGATCGCACGCTCATGTCGCTTCCCGATATTCACCAGGCGCTGCAATCCGCGCAAGCGGCCACCGGGAAGAAGATCGATGTGCTCGGTTTCGACGCCGAGCTCATGGGCATGGCCGAGGTGGCCCACGAGCTGCGCGATGACGCAGGCTACCTGGTTGCCTCCGAGCACAGCGAGAAGAAGGAGCGATGGTCGTACGCGTCGGCGCTGTCGACGGCATTCCCCCAGATCTCGGCCAGCTGCGGCGCCCCCGCGCCCGTCGACGTGGCGAAGGCGTTTGTGACGGGCACTGCTGATCGGCCCAAGGGCGTGCCTACGATGGCTGCCTACGATCTCCGCCAGGAGCCTCGCCTGGCCCACAGCATTCGCAGCCTGAGCGCCGCCATCCAGGCATCGAGCCTTTCCGGAGAGGCGGTGGGGCGGCTCAAGGCCGACACCCAGCACTACCTCATCCCCTCATATGTCGATCTGCACGATCTCTGCACCCGCATCGTCGAGGAGCCGGCCGCCGAGCCCAAGCTCAAGGCAGCCGCCATCGAGTGCCAGCAGGCCATCGCAGGCATGGTCATCGCCGAGCGTCACAGCAAGTGGCTTCGACACTCGCACGGGGTCAGCATCGATCTGCAGTACGGCTATCCCGACTATGCGGCCATGCGCTTCGCGCAAGACACCCAGTGGAACGCCGCGCAGGATCGGCTCGCGCGCGATCTCTGAGCCCTGTTCTCGCCGCGCCTCGATAAAAACCGTCGCGTCTGGTTTGCACCGATTTGATACCCGCCTGTTACGCTCGCATCAGCGCTCGTCGGCCTGAGCCTCCTTGCACGAAGCCGTGTCGGTGCGTGCTGAAGCAATGCGTCAGGAGGTCACCTGCATGGATGCGCTCCCCCCAGCTGCCGCGGTCTGGCTCATCGGAAACCAGACCAGTGTCTTCTATGGCCCCCCGCTCTCCGCGCCGCCCGTGAGCACGGGCGGATCGACCATGATGGGAGACGATCTCTCATCGCTCATGCGCGGCGGCGCGCTGTCGTCGCTCGCGGGCACCATGGCGTTCGCGCCTCTTGCCACGGGCGGCATGACCGTGGGTCCCTTCGGCGCGGTTCCCGCGAGTCCGGATGCGTCGTACGCCGCTTCGGCCGATCCGAGCCGGTCGTATGGCCGCGCGGATGCCGCGCGTCAGCGTCCTCGGCTGAGTGATCAAGAGAAGAAGGTGCTTCGCGAGAAGGCCCGGGCCATCGGCGGCGCCAGCGATCTCGACGGCGACGGGAAGGTGGGGTGTCGCGAGCGCGATCGTGCCGAGCAGATCCGGGATGAATTCGTCAAGAAGCAGGCGGACACAAAGGCGCTGGCCAGCGGCGCGCGCGCGCTCGGCTATCGGCCGTCAGACCTCAGGTAGTCGGCGGCGCGCTCAGCGCCCGGGAAGAACGAAGCGAAGAACGCTGTCGCCGCTCACCTGGATCTCGTCGCCGTGCTCGAGCGGTCGGGGGCCATCGATGGCGATGCCGTTCACCAGCGTGGGGTTGGTGCTGCGCGGCACGAGCTCCCACGTGGCGTCGGCCATCTTGATGGTGGCGTGGCGTCGTGAGACGGCCGCGTCGTCGAGACGCACCGCGCAATCGACTGCGCGGCCGATGTCGGCGCTCTGGGGAGGGAGGGAGAAGCGCTGCCCGGCGCTTGGGCCTGCAGTCACCTCGATGACGGCCTGGGGCGTACGGCTATCGCTGGGGGCGCCCGCGACGAAGTCGATGGTGCTCGCGCCCAGCGCGATGACCGATCCGCCTTGCAGACGAACGCGCTCGCCGCGCGCCACGGGTGTGCCATCGACACGGGTGGTCTCTGCGCCGGACTCGTTGAGCAGGTGGTAGGCCCCCGCGGCGTAGATGAAGGCGGCCTCTTCGTTGGCCAGGCTGGCGTCACCGAAATCGAGATCGTTGCGGCGCGCACCCACCGAGCCGATGGGGATGCGCCGCCCCTCGAGCATGGTCTTGGGGAGGAACGGCACGGTCTTGCCCTGGTGGGGGCCCTCACGCACGCGCAGATGGAAGCGCACGGTGGGGGTCCACGACTGGGTGGCGGCTTCTTGTGATGGCGCGGGAATGAGGGTGAGCGCCGGGTTGCCGTAGATCACGTAGGCGTGCGTGGTGAGGTACGGGTCATCGCTGCCCGCGCAGGCGGTGCGCCCCCTGCGCAGCGCCTCGGCCACGCCGCGCCCTTCGAGGAGCGCGGCGTGGAACGCGCCGGAGAGACGAAGCGCGGCGGCGTCGCGCACGTCCCACAAGGGCCCCACAACGGCTTCGGCGCCCAGCGCCAGGAAGAGGCGTCCCCAGCCGCTGGTGCGTGCCACCAGCGGACGATCGCCCTCCTCGCGCCCGGCCTGGCACGCGTTCATGAAGACGAGACGTGGCCGCGCCGCGAAGCGCACATCGCCCAGGCGTCGGGCCGGAAGCGGCTCGTCGGCGAGAAAGATGCGGCTCTGCGACGGCTCGCGGGTGTCGTAGGTGGCGGTGCAGGCCAGGTGGAGCAGATCGAAGGGGCGGCTCTGGAGGCGATCGACGAGCTCACCGCAGGTGGCCTTGCTTCCGCAGAGCATCTCCACCTCCCAGCCGGGCTTGCCCGCGTACATCTCGGCGATCTGCTCGGCTTCGCGTCTTGCGGTGGGCAGGGCGTCTTCCGGATCGGCCACGACGAGCATGCGCAGCGATGGTCGCGATGCGTCTCGACGCCCCGCCAGCAGGGCGCCGGGCGAGCCATCCCGGCGGGCCTCGAAGATCTGCTGGCGCGCCACCAGGAAGCGCTCCCACAACCAGCGCCCCTCGATGCGGGCCACCTCCCACGGAATGTGGGTCTCATTGGTTTCGAGGGTGAGCAGGCTGCCCTCGAGGGTAGGGTCGGCCAGCAGGTTGTACACGGGCTGGGGCAGCAGGTACGATGCGATCTCGTCACCCACCTGTGTCAGCGCGCGCAGGCGCTCGTCGTTGCCGGCCGCGTTCCACTTCGACGGCTGAAGGGCCTGACGGAACGTCTCGATGGAGCGCTGGATGCGACTCGTGTCGGAGGCGAGAACGGCGCGCTCGTTCGAGACGGTGATGGAGGCGCGCGACGGATCGCGCACCAGGAACTCATAGCGGGCGCCGTCGGTCGACTGGCGGATGGTGCAGAGCAGCTGCGTCACCCGTCTCAATTTGGAGCGCCACGGGTGGGAATCCTGCGCCGTTGACGGCCGGAAGGATTGAGGCCCCAGAACCGAAAGATCGCGTGGACGTGCGTTTTATTCGCGTGACTGTGACCTGCCTGGTGCTCGCCGCGTCGGCCTGGTTGTCGACGGCGTCTTCGGCGCGCGCGCAAGCGCCGCTGTTCTGGACCTTTGCAGAGCAGAAGGGTGATGTGAGATTCTTTCCTGCCGCAGGGGCCCAGGTGCAGTGGTTGGTCGACCCGACGGACAAGAACAGCATCGTGGTGCTCGGTCGCAGCGGGGGGCTGAAGAGCACAGTGGCCAAGCCGTATAAGGTGATAGAGCCGAAGCTCGATGACGAGGCCGTTGTAGTGGTGCCCCGAAGGCTCGCGGAGTTGCGCGAGAGATGTCAGACTGAAGGGAAGCCGTTTCCAGAGACCTTCACGGTGAAGTTCGTGCGCAATGGGTACGAACTCAAGGTCGTGGACGTTCCGTCGCGCCTCTTCGGTAACGGACAGCCGCGCTTTCCGCCCGATGATGCAAAGTTCATCCCGCTCGTGCCGAAGAAGGTCAGCGTCGATGTTGTCACCGATCCGCCTGGCGCCGAGGTGCGTCTCGGAGGACCAACGGGTTACCTGCTCGGCGACGCAGACAAGCGTCTCGATCTGTGGCTGCCGTGGGTTACGACCGAAGAGGGACAGTGGGAGAATAGCTGCTCCTTCGCGTTCACACGCCAAGACTATGTCGCGGCGCAGGAGAAGCTCGACTTCAACAATGGCGGGTTCCAGAAGGACTTTCGGTATCCCGAGAGCGGCGCCGTCACGTTGAAGCCGTCCTCCAACTGGGTCGCCCTTCGTGATGGGCTGCGACGTCACGCCCTGCTCATCGGTGCAGGCCTCGTGCTTCTGGCCGTCGGTTCAGCCGCGCTTCGGGTCTCGCTGCGCCGACGCCAGGCAATGGAGAGGGCCCTGCTCGAGGAGAACGAGCGCCTGCGCGAGGTTCCCGTGCCATCGCTGCCCGTGCTCGGTGATCGCTGGGAGCTGGGGAGCAAGATCGGCCAGGGTGGGTCAGCCACGGTCTTTCTGGCCACCGACCTGCAATCTCCGCGTCGCGAGGCGGTGGCGGTGAAGATCCTCGACGACGACGCGGCGGAAGAGGAGGCCGAGCGCAAGCGGTTCGAGCGCGAGGTGAGCATCTCGTGCCGGCTCTCGCACCCCAACATCGTGCGCATCATCGACTATGACGGGGAGCGCGATCAGCCCTATCTCGTCATGGAGCTTCTCGAGGGCCAGCCCCTGCGCCGCAGGCTGAGCGACGGGCCGCTCGCGCCGGACGAGTTCCGCACAATCTTCCGGGCGGTTCTCGACGCCATGCGCTACGCCCACGAACAGGGCGTGGTGCATCGCGATCTCAAGCCGGAGAACGTGATTCTCACCCGCAAGGGCCAGCCCAAGATCGTCGACTTCGGCATCGCGCGTGGTCAGCTCTTCGCCACCGTCACCACCACGGGGCGTACCGTGGGCACGTTTGCCTACCTGCCGCCGGAGCGCTTCGTGGCCGCCGTCACCGATGACCCGCGATCTGATCAGTACGCCCTCGGCGTGCTGGGATACGAGCTGCTGGCCGGTCGACGGCCGTGGCCCGATCAGATGCTGGGAGACGTGATGCTCGGCATCGTGCAGACCCGTCCGGAGCACCTGTCGCTCATTCGCAGCGACCTCCCCCCGCGGCTTCCCGAGGTGATCGAACGCTTGATGCACCTCGAGCTCGAGGCCCGCTACAGCGACCTTCGCGAGGCGCTGGAGGCGTTCGACGCGGCCTGGCCGGACGGCGTCTGAGCGGTCGTCATGCACCGCGATAAAAAAACATCAAGAATTTTTCCGGGTCGCCTGCAAATCATCTCCCCCCCCGCGTCATATACAGCGTACACGGTGGAAACGCCGCCGTGACCCAGGTCATCGACCTCCACGCCGAGTGTGCGGCATCAGCCGCGCCTCCCCGTGTGATGACTCTGGTCCCCTCTCTCCTCAAGCTCTCTTCTTTCGGCGTCCGCTCCGCGGACGCCGTCTTCATTTCCGTGACCCAGGCGATGACGCGACGCAGCCCCTCTTAGAGAGACGCCCGCGATCACGAATCGTGCAGGTAGACCACCCGCTCGATGTCTCGCGTCTCTTCCGCGTTCGTCACGGCTTTGCGAACGAGGGTCAGCTTGATGGTGAGCTCGTTCGATACATGTTCCTCCGGGGCCGTGGTGGTGATCTCGAGACGGGTCACGTCGCTACCGAGCAATCGCTGATCATCGCACGGGGAGGAGTCGCTGATGAGGAGGCGGAGCTCATCGTCGGTGGGGCGGAAGCCCTCCACGGTACCCACCTCGTGATCTCCGCCGAACGTGGGCGGAGGGTTCCATCGGCGCCGGGTGAGGGTGTGTCGCTCCTTGTGCCAGTCGTACACCACGAGCTCCTTGTTGAAGGCCAGGATGCCGGTGTTGTCGAGACCCTCGATGGGGTGCAGCGACAGGACGGTGTGGGGAGACCCTTCGGTTGCGTTGACCCAGCGGATCCCCGGGATGGTGGTGCGCCGGATGTCGCTTTCCATGAGCGACATGATGGCTACCGCGGCCTCGTGCACCTGCGCCTGGGTGGTGAGCTGCATCGACTTGCGCGATGAGCTCTGCAGCTGCGTGTAGAGCATGGCCAGCAGCAGCAGGAACAGGGGCATCGTGATGATGACCTCCTGCAGCGTCATGAAGCCGCGTCGACGGCTACTGCGGCACATTGAGGACATACAGGCCGTGCTTCACGAGCTTGACCTCATCGTTGCGCTCTTTCCACTGCACCGTCACCAGCACCTCGAGCACTGACTTCTCTGCTTCCGGGATGTCAGCCACATCGTTCACCTCGCACGCCCAGTGGTAGGTGATGCCATCGTGCTCCTCGCCGTGTCCGTCGTCGTCGTATCCGACGCCGCGCTTGCTCCACAGGAAGTCGAACGACCCGGAGCGGGCCCGCTCGAGCACGTTCTGGGCGATCTGGTCGGCCACCAGCATGCGATCGCCGCGGCGCATCGTATACAGCGACATGGGGTAGAGGTTGATGAGCACGATCACCACGATCGACACGACGAACGTGCAGATGATGAGCTCGAACAGCGAGAATCCGCGGCGCATTGCGGAGCAGGTTCGACAGCGGGCGGGGCGGTTTCCCGCCTCAGGGGTGAGGCGCAGGGCTCCCCGACGCGCCGGGCAGGCCGAACACCTTGAGCAGCCGATCGCGGTTGGCATCGACGGACTGGTTCGAGCCGTCGAGGGAGTTGATGGTGGTCTGTGAGAGGTCGATGCGCGGGCTGAACACCCGGTTGTGCACCTCCTGGCACAAAGCGCGCGCGGTCTCACTGGCGTCGGCGGTCTCCGGAACCGAGGCGCGCGCGAGCACGGTCTGGTCGGCACCGAGAAGGGTGGCTTCCACCCGCCCCCCCGCGCTGCCCACCCGCATGATGAAGCCTCCTCCGATCGGGTTGAAGCGAGGGGAGTGACCGAGCCATCGCGCCGCGGAAGCGGCTGATGGGCCACCGTCGCTCT
>RGZZ01000215.1 GCA_010028905.1 Pseudomonadota bacterium
GAAGAGACGCGGGCCAGGCGCCCCTGCGCACCGAGCCGCCGCTCTGGACCCTGCAACTGGGAACCAGCCCCATCCGGGGGGAAGACACCCCCGGTCTGAGAGGGACCGACGGGAAGATCTACCACGTCATACATGCCAGCGACGACGCCTACCACGTGGTCGACCCGGCGGCGGGTCGCCTGCTGTGGAGCGGAAGCGTGGGTCGCCGTCACGTGCTCGAGGTCGACGAGCGCCAGCACGCGGTGATCGCCCCGCTCGACAGCGCCCTCCAGTGGCGTGCAGTCGAAGACGGGAGAGAGCTGATGCGCTGGCAGGCGCCGGCCGAGATCGGGCGCACGCTCAGGTGCGACGACAGCAGCCTTCTCGTGACCACGAAAGACGGCGCCCTCGTCTGCGTCGATCGCGCGAACGCCCGCACGCGGTGGACGTGGTCGAAGCGTGGCGCGGAGATCGATGTCTCTCTCGCCGATGGTCGAATCCTCGTCTTCGACCGCACATCGTCGACGCTCACCGCCCTCTCCAGCGACCGCGGGCAGCCAGTGTGGGCCCGCGCGGTGAAACCGATGCGCGCCTTTGGCGGCTGCCGGCGGGTGGGACAGATGACGGCCCTGGTCGGCGCCGATGAGGTCGAGCTCATCGACGCCAGCAGCGGCGCCATGTACATGCGGGTCTCGCTGCCCTCCGATGGCGGCGGAGAGCAGAACCGCCCGATGCACCTGGCCCACGTCGACGGCGAGCACTTCCTCGTGCAGAGAGGCGACAGCATACACGCCATCTCCACCCGCGACGCCCGAATCGAATGGACGACCGTGCTTGCGGGCGAACACCTCGTCATGCACATGACCGCCCCGGGACGCATGTACCTCGAGACCTCGAGCGGAAAGCTCCTCGGGCTGAGCATGCCGACCGGTCAGCTCACCTGGGAGTGGTGGTCCGGCGGCTTCATGCAGCACCTGCTCCCCGCAATGACCGCCCGCCTGTCGTTCATCGACTGGCGTCTGCGGCTGCTCGTCATGCAGGAGCGCCCAGGGAGTCCGCTGTGCCTCTTCGACACCGCCACGTCAGCGGCGGTGGCGCGCCTCGCCCTGCCACCAGGATTCACCGTGACCCGGATCATCGACGACGGCGCTCGCCTCCTCGTGCTGGGTCGAGATCCCCAGATGACGGTGACGCTGCTTGCGCTGCCCCGAGCCGAGAACCTGATGCCGTTCGGGCATGACTGAGACCCTTCGGCTGCAGGCCCGCTGCGGTGGCCTGCTCGGCGTGCTCCTCGCGCTCGAGATGCGCCTTGCGGCCGCTCGGGCGACGCTGAAGGGCCTGCCGTCGCCGGAGCAGGTGCCTCCAGAGTACGGTGCCTCGTTCCCCCCCGCGTTCCTGCAGGGAGACCTCGAGGTCATCATGCTGCAAGGCATCTGCCTCCTGGTTGCGCTGCTCGCTGCGCTCGATCTCGTGCGCGCGGCGCTGCCCCACGCAAGACGCCCGGGCGCCGTGGCGGTGAACCTCTGCCATCTGCTGATCTGCTGCGCCATGCTGATGCAGGTCGAGCTCGCCATGCGCACCTTCTGCGACCCCTGGCTAGAGACCACCGAAGCGCGACCAGACGCTGATGTCTACTGGTCGTACAACCCCCGCTTCCGCGCGCGAGGCCATATCGCAAACCGCTACGGCCTGCGGGGGATGGACATCGTCTCGGAGAAGCGGCCCGACGAGCTGCGGGTGCTCGTGCTGGGCGATTCCATCAGCGCGGGCCTCAACCTGCGCGAGGAGCAGACCTACCCGTTCCAGCTCAGGGCCTGGCTGCAGCGACGTTGCCCGTCGCGGCTCGTGCGGGTGCAGAACGGCGCGGTCTACGGCTACGCTCCATTCCAGGCGCTGCACGTGTTCGAGACGATGCGCGATGTGTTCAAACCGGATATCGTGATCATGGAGAACGGCGGGAACCGGGCCGGACTCGCCCGACAGGCCGCGGCTCCATCGCGTGGGCCGTGGGTGAGAGAAGCGAGACGGCAGCTCTTCTCGAGCGTGCTCTACCTCTACCTCCGGCAGCGTCTCGCGGGAACCGTGGGAGAGCTCGGCCCGCCTCCCGCCGTGACTGAACGCGACCCGCTCGAGGAGCAGCGTGACGACGACGACTACCGGCGCAATCTCGAGCGCATCTGCGAGCTGGGCCAGCGCGCGGGCGTGAAGGTGGTGTTCTACCTCCCCCTGCGGCTGCGTTCGCCCGCGTCGCGTGACATGGACACCATGCGCGCGGTGGCCACCCGCCACCAGGTGCCCTGCCTCGACCTCATCGCGCTCTGGCAGCGCCGGGGTAACGCCTCATCGCTGATGCTCCCGGGCGATGACTGCCATCCCAACGCCGATGGCGCGCGCGTGCAGGCAGAAGACGTGGGCACGTTCCTCATCGAGAGCGGAATGATACCGGCCACCGATGCCGCGTCAGCGCATCGCGCGCAAGAAACGCGCGCGAATCAGAACAGACTCGGCACTAGCGCGCGTTGACGAGCCTCTCGACGGGAATCACCAGATTCGTGAGCTGACCCGGCGGCTCGAGGAGGTGCTTCTTCACCTTCTCGTGGATGGCGCTCTTCTGCGCCTTTGTGAGAACGTCGCGCACGCGCCCGTCGAGTGCCGATGGCTTCCAGTCATTGGCCTGCAGACGCGTCTTGATCTCGGGCCACAGGCGGGCCAGATCGCCGCGCTGCGCGGGCGTGAGCCGCAGGTCTGACGGGCCTTCGCGTTCGAACGCAAGAACGCCGCAGAGACTGTCGTGCAGATAGACGTCAGAGAACGGATCGACGAAGGTCGGTTTGGGCGGAGCACCCGCGGGGCCGGGAGACGCGGTCTGTGAAGGCCGACGCGCATCGGCAGCGACCTTCGGACTTTGCCCCTCGAGCAGTTGATCGAAGGCTGCTCGATACTCTCCCAGGGTGGGAGGAAGACCGACCTTGTGGGCGGCGATGAGCGACCGGCACGCCTGCAGCTGGTCTGGCCGCAAGATCTTTCTAACCTCGTCATCGAGCTTCGACGGGCGGGTATCATTGGCCGCGAGACGCGCCCTGATCTGGGGCGCGAGCGCGCGCAGGCGGAGCCGCTGATCGGCGGTGAGGCGCAAGGACGCCGACCCTTCGGTCGTGACCGCGAAGAGGCCCCCGAGCAGGTCGTGGAGGAACAGATCACGGTAGGTGTCGACAACCGTGCGGGGCTTCTCGACGGGCGCCGGCGGGGTCGTCGCCACCGGAGCGGGTTGCGCCTGCGCCACGGACGCCGTAGGCGTCGATGCCGCCCCGCCGCTCGACGTCACCACTGGCGCGGCGTCGGGCACCTCGCCCCGCATCACCTTCTCGAACGGAGCGACGTACTCGGAGAGCGCCTGCGGCATGACATAGGCGCTGTCAGAGGTCAGCTTCCGGATGGCCGCCTTCTGCGCGGGGGTGAGCACAGCGCGAAGCTTTGCGTCGACGGGCGTGGGACGCGTGACGTTTCCCGCGAGAACCCCGCGGATGTCTGGCCAGAGACGGCGCAGCGCATCGCGCTGCTCCGGCGTCAGACGCAGCGCCTTGGCCTCGGGCTGCGCCGACACAGCGATGAGCCCTCCCACCATGTCATGGAGGAAGAGGTCTTCGTACGAATCACCCGCAACCGGTGCGGCGCCCCCCGCCGGTGACGCGCTGGCCGCACCCGCCGGCGCGGCCACGTCACCTGGCCGAACCGTCTTGGCTCTCGGAACGCTCCAGAGAACGTAAGCAATGTACGCGACGACCAGAACGGCCACGGTGCGAAGCTCTCTTCGCGTGACGTGAGCGTCAGATGCAGCGCTGACGGCAGACGGCGCACTGGCGCTTTCCGGCTGCGACTCGCGCTCTTCGAGCGCCGGCTCTGGTGGCGTCATGGCCTTCTCTCAGTTGGGGGCGCGGTCGAATCCTCCTGCCGCGACGCGCCGGGCGATGGCAGCAGCAGGTCGCCCCCACCTCCCCGTCCAGGACCGGCGTCGGGCGCTTCAACGGGCGTGGGCGAGGCGCGGCGGGGCGACGGAGCGCCCGATGGCGGAGGCGGTGATGGAGGCCCGTGCGGCACGCCCGCGGCCGCATCTGCCGGCGGCGTGTCGTAGAGACGCCAGGCCACGAGCTCTTCGTCGTCGACCCACGGCTTGCCCAGCGCGGGACGCAGGAGATCGAGCAAAACGCGGGTGCGACGCACGCCCAGCACATCGCGATGCACCACCAGCCATCGCACCCGCATCTGCGCCAGCTCCTTGAGCCCGTCCGGGAGCAGACGACGTGATTCATCGGCATCCCATCCCTCGAAGAGCAGGCGAGCCATGATGCGATGCACGTTGTTGCCACGGATCTGCGGGCTCACCTCACCGCTGGTGCGATAGGGGATGGGGTGATGGTGCACGGTCTGGTAGTAGTAGTACTCTCCTGGTTGCAGCTTGCTGCCCGGGCGCTCGCCCGGGAGGTCCCACACCGCGTCGGCTCCCGCCTCGCGCGCGATCTCGTGATAGATCGGGTGCACCCGCGCGGGAGACAGCGGCATGGGAAACGGGGTGGGAGACGCATAGAGGGTCTCGAGCAGAACCGCGACCGGCACGATCCACCACGTGCGCTCGAACAGGGAGAGACGCTCCCCGACGCGCTGCAGCGCGAACCCGGCAAGGATGCCAACCCCGAGGTAGACCAGCAGCATGAGACGAAACGGCTGGCCGATCTGCTTGAAGACGGGAAAGCTGTAATAGACGGCGATGTAGGGCCACGACGCGCAGAGCGAGCTGCCGCGCCCCACCGATGAGCGCAGGTGGATGACCGGGCCCAGCGACAGGATCGCGAAGAAGAGGGTGGAGCACAGCCAGAAGCGGAGGTCTCTGCCCCAGGGACGGGGCTGAAGCGCAAGCCCCACCGCCACGAGCACGATGACGATGACGCCGATGTAGTAGACCCGGGTGAGGCGGTCCATCGACCAGGTGGTGGTGGCGTTGGCCTTGCCGGGCAGCACGAAATCGACGAGCCCCGTGTAGTTGAGCTGGCTCTCACCGAGGTAGTCGACCCGCGTCTCCTCGTTTCGCTCCATGGGGGCCGCACCCGGCTGCTCGTGCTTGTCCGGCGTCACCAGGTTGTACGGGTTCTTGAGCACGAGGAAGAAGGTCGAGGCGAAGGGCAAGATGAGACCCAGCCCGACCAGGAGTATGGGCGCAGCTCGCCGAGCCCGATCGATGAGACCGCGCAGAAACGAAGTCGCGCTCTGGGCCGACCCGCCGAAGACCACGCAGAGGGCGGTCAGCAGCAGCAGGAACTCCGCGTAGTACCAGCACGCGTAGGCCGTGAGGAAGAGGAACAGCCCAGCCGTCGCCTGCGCCCGAAATCCATCGCCTCGCAGGGCGCGCAGCAGGAACACGAGATAGAGCGGAGGCCAGGCGAGGTTCACCGTCTCGGTCACGCCACTGGCCACCGAGTATGACAGCACGTAGGGCGAGAGACCGTACACAACACCGCAGAGAAACGCGCCCGGATGTCGCACGCCGAGCTGGCGCGCAAGCAGGTAGGCGCCCACGCACCCCCCCAGCAGCTGCGCCATGATGAGCACGTTGTAGGTGCAGACCAGCCCCAGCAGAGGCTGCAGCGGCACCGACAGCGAGGCCGTCATCGGGTCGGCGAAGTAGAGGTAACCGCCTTGGGGAAAGTTGATGTCGCGGGTGAACAGTGGTATCGCGTGGTGTCCGCGCAGGGCGTCATCAAACCACCACAGCCCCCACATGTGCTTCCAGAGGTCGGAGTACGGATCGCCGATGACACTGGTGCGAAGGGCCTGAGCGGCAGGCTGTGTGGCCAGCAAGATCAGCACGAGAAACCCCAGGCACGCCGCTGCGACGTCGCTGGAAAGGACGCGCGCGATGCGGGTCGAGAGCCTCACGGTCTCCGGCAGATCGGTCTGACTGCTCACGATGGCCCGCTCCTCAGGCGGTCTTCGAGAAAGTAGACCTCGATCTCATCGTCGTGCTGACGGGGCGCGCCCAGCGCATTGCGAAGCGCCGCCTCGACCTTCGCCCGCGCGGCTGGCGCCACATAGCTGCGGTGATAGATCACCACGTCGAACCCTTGCGCGACGAGATCTTGCGCCGCGCTCCCCAGCTCGAGCGCGGTGGGGTCGTGCTCCATGGCGAGACCGTAGGTGTAGGCGCGCACCGAGCGAACCAGCACGTTCGACTCGACAGCAAAGGTCATGCGGCCGCTGACGCGTGACGGGATGGGCTTGCCGTGAAGGGTCTGGGCGAAGAAGTACGCACCGGGAAGAAGCTTGTCTTCATCGGTGATCCAGTCTGCGGGAAGATCGAGCACCCCCCGCAAGGTGGAGGCGCGCAGCTGCGCATAGAGCGGCCGCTGCGGAACCGGCGCCAGAGGTAGCGGGTAGGGGGCGGGGGAGAGCGCAAGGTACTCGACGAGCACGGCCAGCGCGAGGCCGTAGCCGAGCAGCGGTCGGTAGCCCTGGCGCACGCGACGTTGAAGGCTCTGAAGGCCGCACGCGCACAGCACGGCGCAGGCGAGCATGAGCGGAACGCAGCAGCGGAAAGGAATGGCGATCTGGGTGAAGCCAGGAAACGCCGCATAGAACACCCGATAGACAGGGTTGGGCCACACGCCGTCGGCGGCGTGCGATGCCAGCAGGGTAGGCCCCAGCGCAAGCATTCCGAAGAGCGCTGCGCCCGCCCCCCAGAAGCGCGCGCGGGTGTCTATGACCCCTGCGTACACGGCCAGCAGCATCACCACCACCCCCACGTACGCGCTGCGAACCAGGCGGTCGACCACATGCGAGACCACCGCGCTCGCCTTGCCCATCTGCAGGTACTCGACCAGGGCCACCGAGTTCGTTCGATCGAGATAGAGCGGGGCTGTGGCGGCAGAGCGCTCCGAGATGTATCCCGGGTGCAGCGAGTCCGGGTTCTGCATGCTCATCCAGAACGCCACAAGCGGTGGGATGAGCACGTCGACGAAGACCACACCCAGAACGAGGAGTCGCAGCGCGACCCCTCTCAGCCGCGGGCCCCACTCGCCGCGGGGAACGCGACGGGCGAAGCCGACCAGCAGGTTCCCCAGCCAGAGCGCCGTCCACACCAGCGCGAACATCCCGAAGTACCAGCACCCGAACGCCGTAAGCCCCATGAGGGCTCCCGCCGCCACGGGCTCGCGCCAGGCACGGGTGATGTCATCGGGCCCTTCCTCGATGGCGTCGCCGAGGCGCAGCAGGGCGAGAAGATAGAGCGGGAGCAGGGCGAGATTGGTCGTCTCGGTGACGCCGCTGCCCACCGAATACGAGAGCACGAACGGGCAGAAGGCGTACACCACGCCGCCCACCAGCGCAGCCGAACCGTCACCGCAGACGCGTCGGCAGAGCAGCCACGCCGCGCCCGCGCCAGCGGTGAGCTGGAGCAGGATGAGGAGGTTGTAGACCACCGGCAGCGGCAGGACGAGCTGCAACGGAATCGATAGAAGGCTGTTCAGCGGATCGATGTTGTAGAGCGACCCGCCGTCTGGAAAGCCCACCAGGTCGGTGCGAATGGGGAACGGGTTCCCCGCCAGGGCGGATCGATGGAACCACCAGCACCCCCAGGCGTGCTTCCACGTGTCCGAGCGAGAGTCGCCCGCCAGCGCGCGATGCATCGACGGGACGAGAGGCCACGTGGCCACGACGGCGGCGATGGCGTAGAAGAGCATCGCGCTGCCCAGGCGAAACACCGGTCTCTGGAAGGTCTTCGAGCGTGGAGGACGTGGGCGTGTCGCGATGGGTCACCTGCCCTCGACAGACGGAGTCGACAGCGTCGCGATGAGCAGATCGAGCGGCATCACGCGCCGCACTCCCTCGTTCTGGCGCGCCAACTGCTCGGCACGCGCCATCTGCGCCGGTCGCACGGTTCTCCGGATGGCCTCGACCAGGGTCGCTTCCACCCGCTGCCCCCCCCGTGCCTGGGTGAACGCATCAAAGAATGCCTGCGCCTGCTCCGATGAGAGGCGCAGCGCAGCAACGCCGTCGAGGCGCAGCGGAGCTTCTTCGAGGGTGTGCACATCGAGAACGATGCCCCCCGATGGAGAAGACGACGACACGGGGCTGGGAGCAGCCCCTGTGGAACGGCGTTTCTCGAGCACCTTGAAGACGTCGTCGAGCGTGGGCCGATGCCCCTGGTACTCGAAGGGCTCGCGGTGTGCGCTCAGATACTCGACCTGGGCGGTGCTGAGCGTGCCCTGCAGCGCCGCGGTGGCCACAAGCGCGGCCTCGAGGGCAGGCCGCGCTGCGGCAGCCGCCTCACGCAGGG
>RGZZ01000216.1 GCA_010028905.1 Pseudomonadota bacterium
GTCACGTCGGCCCTTCGGATGAGTCGGGCGCCGACGAGGGCGGCCAGATCACGGGTCTCTCTCAAGCTCGCGCCGAGAACGCGGGCGGCTACAGCCAGCTCGATGTGTTCCATGTGTTCCTCCCCTGTCTACCTGCGATGCCCGCGCCGCCCTCTCTCACAAGCCGAGGCTCTTCGGGACGGGTCAGGCTCTGTGTTGATCGTAGCCGGCCAGCATTGCCGTTCGACGACATCCTTGTGAACAGACTGATGCGGCGATGTAACCCATTTGCGAAGATTGTTGCAGTTTTTGCGTCCGGATGTGAACGCGTTCGGTGATGACGCAACAAAGACTGCGCTGTCACCGTGATTTCACGCCCCGTTCAGATCAGGTGCAGGGGGGGGCGGTATGCTTGGTCTCAGAGAGACGAAGCCAGGAGCACGAGAATGATTGACACGCTGGACCTCACCATCACCCCCGTCACGACTGAAGAAGGACCGTGGCAGCATCTGCCCCGTGTTCACGAGTGGCCCGCGAACCGCACGATCGATTCCATCACCCGCGAGTCTGACGAAGACGAGGCGAGCCTCGAGGGCGACGATGACGAGGGTCCTTCCCACGCCCACGTGCTGGCCCTGTGCTCGGCGCTCCGCGTCGTGCCCACGCGCGATCTCCTCGGGCGGGCCCTGCGTCGGAACTGGCTCGCGGTCTGCTGAGTCACCGCGCCTCAGGCGCGGGACGTCTTGCGCTCCAGCAGGAGGAACACCAGCGCGGACAGGGCCACGCACGCCCCGGTCGCGATGAACATGGTGCGATACCCGAAGGCGGTCGCCACCGCGCCGAAGGCGACGGCCCCCACGATTCCCCCCAGATCGCCCGACGAGGTGATGGCGCTCGTCGCCTTTCCCCGCTCTCGCGCCGAGACGCGCGTGATGGTGAGCGCGGTGACCGACGGGTAGATGACGCCGTGCCCCAGCCCCAGGCCGAGGCTGGCGAGTGTGGGCCAGGGCAGCGCAGTTGCCGTGTTGGCTGTGAGGGCGAGCAGGCCGATGCCCACGCCCAGTGAGAGCAGGGCCGGTGCCACGAGGGTGGCGTGCCCGAGGCGGTCGATGACGCGACCGGCCGTGAGTCTCACCACCGCGGCGGAAAGGGTGTACTGGGCGAAGAACGCGGCGACCGCGTGCGTGTCAGACAAGACCGATTTGAGGAACGGCGCGATGAACGTGCCCAGCGCGCTCGAGTTCGCGCCGAACATGAAGAACGCCAGCATCGGCCCGCGCATCGCGCGCTTCGAGGCCGTGACGCGGAATGCGGTGAGCGATTCGCGCACGCCGCTTCGCCGCGCGTCGGCGGCCTCTGGCGTGGGTTCGGCAACGGTGAGGGGAGAGGCGTCTGGCCCTGGTGTTGCGTCGGGAGGCGTGACGCGCGCTGCAGCTTCTGCCGGAGGTGCGGCATCGAAGCGCAGCGCAAGCACGGCCGCCAGCGCGAACCCCACGGCCGCCGCCGCGAACAGGCCAGCGAAACCGCTGTGCTCGACCACGAACGTGGCCGCTGTCGTTCCGGTTGCCATGGTCACCAGACCGGAGAGCCCGAAGATGCCCATCACCTCTGCCAGGCGTTGGGGCGGCGCCTGATCGGCCATCCACGTCACCATGGCGGTGAAGTACGCCGAAACCCCCGCGCCCAGTGTGAAGCGCAGCAGCGCCAGCGGAAGAGGTGCGTGCGCGAAGGGGGTCTGGCTCAACCCGAGCAGCCCCAGGGCGGAGGCGCAGCTCACGATCAGGCCGCCCAGGATGAACGGCTTTCGCCCCCACTCATCCATGGGGTGCCCCAGAAAGGGGCGCGCCACCACCGCCGCCACGGCGTAGCCGGACATGACAGCGCCCATCTCCCAGTCAGCCAGCCCCGTCTGCTTGAGATAGAGGGGCAGCAGGATGAAGAGCGCGTTGGCGGTGAGCGCGACGAGGTGCACGCCGTTGGCCACGAAGAAGGCGGGGGTGAAGATCGTGCGTGCGGTCGTGCTCGAGGGGGGGGACAGCGCGATGGCCTCGAAGCGCTCAGCGCAGCCAATGGGGGGAGACGGCGACCGCGCCTGCTTCGCCGCGAGATCGGTGGCGCGCTGCGTGAGCTCCTTCACGAGGGCGAGCTTCTGCGTGGGCAGGCCCTCTTTCAGGGCCGTGTTCAGCACGATGATGCGGTTGACGTCGGACCTCGCGATCTCTTGACCTGAGTGTAGCGCCAGGTTGTGAACAGACGATTGAGGTTTTGTAAAACATTTCAGCTCGCACCCGTCGTGGCGTGACTTCCATCACGGGCATCGGTGTCGCTCGCGCTGGTTTAACGGTGGAATCACGACGGTTTCAGGCTTTGTTGCAAACCCGCCCGCAGAATACGCAGGCTCCGCCTCGGTGTCGATTCCGTTGACTGCAGCGAACTGCGCCGGTCGCAGCCGACGTCGAGGTCGGGCAGCAAGCCCATCTTGTGCGAGGAGAACCCACATGATCGCTCACGTCTCGTCTCTGCCCGCTTCACGTCCCACACCCCCTCACCGCCTCGCGTCTCGCGCACGAGCTCCCCAGGAGGCCGATCCCATCGTGCAGGTCTTCCAGCGCGGTTGCAGCGCGGCGATCTGCGGAGCCGCCGGTGCCGTGGATGGCGCGGTGCATGGGCTGATCGGCGGCGCGCTGGGCCAGCTGAAGCGACGTACACCCGCTCAGCGTGAGGCGGCCAATCACGCCCGCATCGCCAACGTGGTGGCCGGCGCCGTGGTGGGCGCTGTGATGGCGGGGCCGCTGGGATGCGTGGGCGGCGCCGTGGCTGGCGTCTACTCCCGCGTGGGCATCGTGGGTGCAGGCCTCGAGGGCGGGCGCCTCGCCCTGCGCGCCGCGCGCGAGGGGTGGCGCAAGGGCAACCTCGACGCCGCGGGGCGACACCTGCAGTGGATGGGCGACGACATCGCCGAGATCGGCGTGCACCGCGAAGGCTACAACGCGTTCGCCCGAGACATACAGCAGCTGTTCGTGTAAGGCGCGCGCGTACGAGCGCTGCGAAGACGTCGTGCGCACCGTCCCAGAGACGCCCAGCTACGTCATCGAGAAGCGCCCACGCCGGTCGCGCCACGGGCTTCCCGGAAGCGCTTTGGCCGCTACTTGGTGACGATGTAGGGCGCGAAGAGCCGCAGGCCCTCGTTCCACTCCACCATCGAGCGACGCGTGGGGTTCCAGGGGGTGAAGCACAGCGTCCAGCGGCCCTCGGGTGATGGGTTGTGCGTGCCGTGGAGAATGCCCACGTTCACCAGGCTCGGACGGTTGGTGCAGGCCTCGTGCACCAGGGTGGCGTCTTCTTCCCGGGCCCACAGGTTGTGGTGATAGGCCTCGGTGTTCTCGGTGCCGCCGCTGATGACGCGCTCTTCAACCAGGTCAGACTCATACCACTGAATCACCCCCGCCTCGGGGCCCCAGGTCACGTTGATCTTCACGTGGTTCGTGTAGCTGCTGTGATCGGTGTGGATGGGGATCTTGCCGTATGGAGGGGTGTAGAAGCACTCTTTTCGCGCACACGCGAGACCGAGCTGACGAAAGAGATCATCGATGTCGGGATGCTTCAGGTGATCGAGCACGAGGTGCTTGATGATGTCACCTCTCTGCTCGAAGAAAGCAGGGGGCTTGATGGCAAACGGGAGCTGCAGGTACCGGTGGTAGATGTTCGGCTTGTCGTTCACGGGGGTGCACTTCTCTAGCGTGAGCGACCTGGCCCTCGAAGGTCGCGGATGGCGTCGACGGCGGCGGAGACGACGCGCATGGGCCAGGGTCGCATCTGCCCCAGCGCTTTCGACCACTCGGGGAGCCCCGCCTTCTTCGCGTAGGCGTCCTCTCGATGCCAGGCCCGCGGACCCTGGATGCTCAGGCCGGTGGTGCGCGAGAACGGTTTCGAGGAGCGGTGATCGACGACGGCCTTCTGGTAGGCGTGCCAGGCCTCGCTGGCCGCGTTCTTGACCTGAGGGTCGCTGACGTCGTGGGCGAGGTGCTTGATGGCGTCGCCCAGGTCGATCTTCTGCTCGACGGCTCGGCTGAAGGCGTCGCTGTCCTTTATTCTGGCCGACGCCTTGAACGCCGCCTTGATCTCGTCGCGGTGACCGTTGCGGGCGCTGCTCTGGATGGCGCTTCCCAGGCTCTCAAGGGCTGTGCGCAGGGGGGGCATCTGGCTCATGCGCACCGTGCTCAAGGTCTGATGCCACGGATTGCCTTCGGCGCGGTTCATGGCGGAGGCCGCCATGGCGGTGGCTGAAGGGGCCTGATGCTGCTGGTCTTCGATCATGCCGCGCCAGTCGATGACGCTGGTGTAGACCGGTTCCTCTGACACGATGGCGTAGCGCACGTGGTCGGCCATGGGCAGCAGGGTCTCGAAGTTGCCCACGAGGCACGAGTCGAGCACCATCACATCGAGCTTGCGACCGCTGCGGGCGTGGGCGATGGCGGTGGCCTCGGCCATGTCGGCCACCTTCACGTCGCCCACGCTGTCCATGGCTCTGCCGTGTCCACTGAGCACGAAGGCATAGCGCTGCGCCGGGTAGGTCTGCATGGCGTCGGCCAGGAAGGCGCCCAGCTTCTTGCCATCCGGGGCCTGGGTCGATCGTGACGACGACAGCACGGGTGACGCGACACCCGTCTCTGGGTGGGGGCCGACCTCATAGGTGCGGGTGCCCTTCCACGGCGGCACGGTGCTCTGGCGGTCGGCGAAGCGGAGGTCTTGCAGGCCCTTCTTGCTGGTGCTGAAGAGAAGGGCGCCCTCTCCGAGGCCCAGGGCCAGGGCGCCGATGGCGAGGGGAGGCGCCGTCGCGAGCAGGGCAGCGCCGGCAACGCCTGCAAGCACGCACCCGGGCGCCAGGCTGGCGAGGGCGGCGGCCTTGAGCTTCTTGACGGCGGGTGAGACCGGCGTGCGGCGTACCTCGAAGACGAGGTTTGCGCTGCCCTTGTCGGCGCGCTCGAGATCGTCGAGGCGATCCATCTCGAACGGCTCGAGGTCGGAGGCCGTGGCGTCGATGTGCCCCAAGACCGTCCAGGCCCGTCGCGGCTGGACGGGTGAGAGGCGCTCTGGGGAGATGGGGCCGGCGTTCATCTTCCTCTCATTTAACAGCGAACGGTTGATCTGTCAAGACGGGGGCGCCTTCCCCGCCTTCCTGTTGGTCGCGCCGGTGACGACAGGGCCTTCTGCCCAGAGCAGGCGTGTAACAATCGACGTATGCAATGTTCACAAGTCGGTTCGGTTTTGTAACATCGGTGAAACAGGTCGGCAACACGCTCAAAGACATCTGTTCATGCTCGGCGCCTATTGTGGAGGCAGAGGTGAGATGTGATGACGACGATGACGGTCTCCACGGTGACGTGTGTGGGTTGCGATCAGCCGGAAGGCGAGGTCTCGTTGACCCGCGAGGGTGTGCCCGTATGTCGTCTGTGTGTGTTGAAGCATCGGGTGCCGGTGTGCCTCCGCTGCAAGACGCTTACACTGCAGTCGAGGCGAGCGGGTCAAGAGATCTGGTGCAGTGACTGCTACGCAACCCCGCTCGACTGTCACGGCTGCGGAGTCACGCTTGATCTGTTCGTGCGGGGAAGGGACGGCCATCCGCGGTGCCTCCCGTGTGAACAGAGTCACGAGCGCTGCGGGCTCTGTGGAATCGGCGAACGTGAGCCGGTCACGCTGTTCGACGGCGTGCGCTGCTGCGCGACCTGCCTCTCGCGCCTGCGGCTCTGCGCAGCCTGCGACGGGTACAGCACGGGAGAGCGATGCCGCAAGTGTCACGCGCCTGTCACCAGTTGCCTTTTCTGTAAGGGGGTTGCTCATGGTGGATTCACCTGGTCGAAGCAGTTTCGCGTGTGCCAACGGTGCGTTCCGAGCGTGGAGGGGACGTGCAGTGGATGTGCTCGTCCGGTCAAGCGTGGAGAGCATCACCGCGCACCGTACGGAATTTGCTGCGCGGCGTGCGCGGAGACTGTCGTCTCTGACGCAGCGCGACTTCCAGCGCTCCTGGCGCGTGCCCACGACCTGATTGCGGAGGTGGCGGGGCTCCGGCTGGTTGTCATGCCAACGGTCAGGCTTGCCCGTCCCCTGGAGCTCGTGGGCCAGGGCTACGAGGGTGAAGACATCGATGGTTTCTACGCGCCGTCGAGCCATGAGATCGTCATCGCCTCCGGGTATACCGAGCTCATTACCTTAAGCCTGCTGGCGCACGAGCTCGTACATGCCTGGCAGAACGAGAACGGCCTGTCGGGCTGCGAAAAACAGCTGGCCGAGGGGTTTGCGGTATGGGTCGAGATGCGCGTGCTGTATCGCCTGAAGGCGCCCGCCGTGGCGGCGAATCACGTCTCGAGGCGCGACCGTGTATACGGTCAGGGCCTTCGCAAGTGCCTTTCGATCGAAGTGGCCTGTGGTGTTGATGGTCTCCTCGCGTTTGTGCGAGAAAATCTTCGCTTCCCCTTCTGGGTGAACCTGAAAGGGGCGTTTGGCGATCTCTTTCTCGCGGCGTGAATCGCGGGTGAGGCTCACGCGGGAATCGATTCGAGCCTGGCGGACAGACGGGAGATCTGCGGACTAGGGGAGCTTCCTGGTGATCACGGCGCGTGGATTTTTGGACTCGGTTCCGCTGCTGGCACTGTCCAGCCGGCTGCCGTCAACCCACAGCTCGATCTCGAGGATGCCCAGGGCGTTCTCGTCGATTCCGCGCGCTTCGATCTGCGCGTATCCGCCGAGCTTCACCTTCGTCTTGCACGTCCATGGGAGCTTGACGTCGGGTGCGTTTTTTGGGGTCAGGCTATCGTCACGCCAGATGAGGTTGGCATGGTTCACCGTTCCGCTCACGCGATACTCCACGACATGGTGGGTTGGCGTCGCCGTCAGCTCTTCGGCATACGCATTGTAGACACTGGTGATCCACTGCGGGCCGGAGCCTTTCACGCTGCTGGCTCTCTCAAATTCGATGACGTCGTCTTTGCAGAACCTGAACTTGCGCCAGTCCGACTCTGTCGGTGGCGTGAGGACGCACTCTCCTTTGGTGGCCGAGAACGTGAACACCGTCATCCTGTCCTTGCCATTCACCAGTACCTGGTATGAACGCTGGCTTTCCACGTCTCCGTCTGTGAGGTGCACGACGTACCCGTTCTTCACGGATGTCGACGAACTGCTGATCACGCCTCGCGGACGCGAGAACTCCGCCACCCAGGCGGTCGGAGATTTGCCGTGGCTCACGTGGTTCTCGAGCACGTTCTCCGGGTTCTTCGGTCCGCTCTTGCCGTGGAGGTAATCGTCGCCGTGGTGCACCAGGGCTGCCACCAGGCCCAGTTCTGACGGTGCAAGAAACGCCCGCAGATGATCGAGCGGGGTCCCTATCTCAACGCACAGGAAAGGTTGTATGCCGTATACCGAATCCTTGTGCAAAACGAGTCTCAGGACAGCCTCTTCGTGCTGGCTTCCGATGACGGGGCTGAGATACCGCCAGTGCTCAATGGCACGCTCTGTTGTGACGGGTATCTGGCCGATCTTCTCCCTGGCGGCGTCGACTGCGTCGACGAGCTTGTACCAGTCGCTCTGCGCGAAGATGCATCCCGCCTGTCG
The DNA here is from genome assembly GCA_010028905.1 of Pseudomonadota bacterium. NCBI lineage: Bacteria > Pseudomonadati > Pseudomonadota > Pseudomonadota bacterium. The sequence continues at coordinate 7,588 of RGZZ01000216.1, forward strand.
GTCTTTGGTCAGCAACACGAGCGAGAGGTTCATCTTGGTCTTCGACATGTCGATGACCGCAAGCAGGCTGCCGTCGTCAAGCACCACGGCATCGACCAGCGTGCTTTTCGAGGTCTTGGAGGCGTCTTTGACCGGTTTCGGTCTCTCGTTCTCAATCTTGCTGAGGAGCGCCCTGGCCGAACGTGCTTCAGCAGATTTCGGAGCCATGGATATCACCTGGTCGAGCACGTTCTTCGCGTACTCCATCGCACCCGCGTTATAGTACGCCTCCGCAAGGTCGTAGCGGTAGCGTGCGTTGCCGGGGTTGCTCAAGACGGCCTTTCTCAGGAGGACGACCGCCTTTTCGTGATCGCCCTGGCGGTCGGCCGCTCGTCCCGCTTCGTTGTCTGCCTTGGCCGTGTCTTTTGCGGAAACCTCAATTGTCATTGCGCCTGTCACGAAGAGCAACAGAATCACGACGAGGACGGTGCGAGCGCGACTCGCTGGTGACTGACGTCTGGAGCAGGCGCGGGACGCCGTTCGAGAGGGCATCTGGATCTACAGCCTCCGAGAATGTGGATGTTGCGCCGACGCCTCGCAAAGAGATTCGCAAGGAGGTCTCGTCAGAGTGGGCTCTCGCGCCCTTTCGATGACAGGTTTCGGAGCGGTGGGCAGCGCTCGC
>RGZZ01000217.1 GCA_010028905.1 Pseudomonadota bacterium
CGATGGAACGCCTTGGCCTGCTTGCGCGCCGCGCGCATCTGCTCGTAGAGCGAGCGATACCGGTCGAGATCCCCGATCTGATCGGGGCAGAGCGGACCCTGAAGGCGATTGATCTCACGATCGAGCGCGACGATGTCGTCGTCGAAGCTCCCCGAGGCGCGCACGGCCAGGAACTGGCCAAACGACTTCTCGAGCAGGCCCCGGCACTCATCGATGCCGTGTCGCTGGAGCAGGTTGAGCACCATGCCGTAGCTGGGGGTGAACTGACTGACCAGCGGATCAGCCTGCGCCCGCCCGAGACGAGCGGCCTCCTCGACGGTCTCCCGCGGATGATTGAGGACCACCACGTTCCCCACCTCATCCATGCCGCGTCGACCAGCGCGACCCGACATCTGGAGGAACTCACTTGCCGTGAGGGTGCGATGCCCCTCATCGGCGCGCTTGCCGATGGCCGAGATGACCGTGGTGCGCGCGGGCATGTTGATGCCTGCCGCAAGGGTCTCTGTGGCGAACACCACCTTCACGAGTCCGCGGTTGAAGAGGCGCTCGACCAGGTTCTTCCAGGAGGGGAGGAGGCCCGCGTGATGGGCCGCAACCCCGCTGTAGAGGGCGGGCAGGTGAGGGTGTGAGGCGAGAGCCGGGTTGCGCTCCACGGCTTCGTCGATGGCGTCGTGCAGCTCGGCCTCCTCGGCGGCCGAGAGGTGGAGCGTCTTGCTCGCGTACTGGAGGTTCTCCTCACAGCCCTTGCGCGAGAAGACGAAGTAGATGGCCGGCAGCATGCTGCGCTTGTCGAGGGCTTTGCACACGTCGGCGCCACGCGGACGCTCTGGGAGATGGTCGCGGCGCCGACGGTCTCCCTGCAGGCGGGGACCGCCGCCCCGCTGGGCGGAGCGCGCCGCCTGCGTCTTGTGCCGCAGCGCTGGGTTGAGCGACCCATCGGTGTTCAGCAGGCGGTACATCTGGTCTTCATACCAGTACCAGAAGCGCAGCGGAACGGGCCGATGCGATGTCACCCAGAGGTCTGTGGGGCCGTGGACCGCGGTCATCCAGTCACGCAGCTCCTCGGCGTTGGCGATGGTGGCGGAGAGCGCCACCAGCTGAACCGGCGGCGGGGAGTAGATGACCGACTCCTCCCAGACCGTCCCTCGCTCGACATCGTTCATGAAGTGACACTCGTCGAGCACCACGTAGCGCACGTCTCGCAGGTTGCGGGTGACCTCGCCCAGCGTCGTGCCGTAGAGCATGTTGCGGTACACCTCGGTCGTCATGACCACGAGCGAGGCGTCTCGCTGCACAGACACGTCACCGGTGAGAAGCCCCACCTGGTCGCTTCCCAGCCGATCACGAAAATCGAAGAACTTCTGGTTGGAGAGCGCCTTCAGCGGCGTGGTGTAGAAGCAGCGGTGCCCATGCGCCAGGGCGCGGTGGGTGGCGTACTCAGCGACCACGGTCTTGCCGGCGCCGGTCGGCGCGCAGACCACGACGTTGCGGCCCTGCTCGAGAGAGCGAATGGCCTGCTTCTGAAAGTCATCGAGGGGGAAAGGGAACAGCCTCTCGAGCCTGAGAGACTCGGCCTGCACGCCTCCCTGACGTCGTTCTGACACGGGCTCTGGTCGCTCCGAAGGGGAATTCACGCCCCGTTGTTCGTGCGGCCGATCCGGCTATCCTGTTTGCGTGGGTGCAGACTGCAGCGCGTCAGGAGGGGCCTCGGTCAACAGGCGTGGAAGCATCTCCATCATCCCCCGAGGAGGTCTTTCCAACCATGAGCGAGCCCTTGGGTCGAATCCGCCCGGTGCAGGCGATCGCCTGTCCCACATGCCGCAGCGTGCTCTCGGAGAACGCCCAGACCCTGGCCATTCAAGGACGGGCTGTGCGATGCGCGAAGTGCCGGACCGAGATCAAACTCCCCGAAGAGGTGCGCGCCGCCCTCCGTCGCAGCCGACAAGACGCCTCGTAAGGGGGGCGCGGAACCGCGCCGGAGCACGCTCACCAGAAGGAATAATCTTCAATCTCCCGAAAGGGCCCTGCAGGTGATCTCCTCGACTGGCAGAGCGTCGAGAAGCGCCGTGAGCTCTCGAAGGAAGTGACCGCCCGTGAACAAGGCCGCTCCCCAGAAGATGGCGGGTCGAGACATCTCTTCGCTGATGTCGAAGGGCCCGCGAGGTTCCGAGGCAGGTTCAGCGCTCCCGCACGGAGGGGTGCAGCAGCTTCCCATCGACAAGATCTCGCCCAACGCGCTGCAGCCGCGCCGCCATTTCGACGACGCTCTGCTGGCAGAGCTCGCTGAATCGATACGCGAGCACGGCGTCCTGCAGCCCGTGATCGTCACGCGCATGGGCGCCGGCTACCAGCTGGTGGTGGGCGAGAGGCGCTGGCGCGCATCTCAGCTCGCGGGCCTCACCGAGATCCCGGTTCTGGTACGTGAGTTCGCGGAGGCCGACGGGCTCGCGGTGGCGCTCATCGAGAACATCCAGCGCCAGGACCTGAACGCCCTCGAAGAAGCTGCAGCCTACCAGTTCCTGATGCGCGAGCATCTCCTTACGCAGGAGGAGGTGGCCGCACGCGTTGGCAAGAGCCGATCGGCCGTTGCAAACGCGGTGCGGCTGCTCAACCTTCCCCAGCCCATCCAGCAAGACGTGGAGGCCGGCGTCATCAGCGCCGGACACGCTCGCGCGCTTCTCTCACTCACGCGGCAGGCCGAGCAGCTGAAGGTGTGGGCACGGGTGAAGAGCCACCACCTCTCGGTGCGTCAGACCGAGGCGTATGTTCGACAGCTCCAGGAAGGCGAGAAGACGAGCTCGTCGAGCAAGCGAAGGCTCCCCCCGGAGTGGATCGACGTGCAGGAGAACCTGCAGCGACACCTCTCTGCCCAGGTGAAGCTCCGGCCGCGCACCCGCGCGGCGGGCAAGATCGAGATCCACTACAGCTCCCCCGATGAGCTCGACCGACTGATTCACACCCTCACAGCCCGGCAGCAAGGGCCCACGCGACGCGCCCGTCTTGACGACAACCTGCTCTGAGACCTCTGCCTGAGCGCCACCCCGAAGCGATGCATACAGGTGTTCGTCTCGCACATCGAGCACCCGGGCTGCTCAGCGCGTGCCCGCGGGCGGTAGGAACGCACATCGCCACGTAGAAGGTGGCCTGCATCCTCCGCTGGAGACGCAGGGCCCGCCGCACATGCAAGACAAACCCCGGAAAGAGCTGCGCGCGCTCTTTGGCCGATACCGGTCACAGACCTTCGCCGACCTGGTCGGCCAGCCGCATATCACCAAAACCCTTCAGAACGCCCTGAAGATGGGTAGAGTGGGGCAGGCCTACCTGTTCTGCGGCCCACGCGGCACCGGCAAGACATCGAGCGCGCGAATCTTCGCCAAGACCATCAACTGCACGGGTCCCGACCCTTCCGCTCCCTACGATACCTCCCCCCTCGAGCCGTGCAATGCGTGTGCCAGCTGCCTGAACATCACCGCGGGCCGGGCCCTCGACGTCATCGAGATGGATGCGGCCTCCAACACCGGCATCGACGACGTGCGCGACTCCGTCATCGGCAAGGCGGAGTACGTTCCAGTTGAGAGCCGCAAGAAGGTCTACATCATCGACGAGGTGCACAAGCTCTCGAGCTCCGCCTTCGCAGCCCTGCTCAAGACCCTCGAGGAGCCTCCCGCGCATCTGGTGTTCATGCTGGCCACCACCGACCCCAACGACCTTCCCGCAACCATCCTGTCACGGTGCCAGCGGTTCGATTATCGACGCATCTCGAACAGCGACATCGCCGCCCGCGTGAGGTACGTCTGCGAGGAAGAGGGCATTCCCATCGAGGAACGGGCGGCCGATCTCATCGCCGAGGCAGCCGACGGCGGCCTGCGTGACGCGCTGGTCATCCTCGAGCAGGCCATCTCATTTGCCGATGGACCCATCACCGCCCGGATCATCGACGATCTGCTGGGCGCAATCAGCAAGGACGCGCTCTTCTCTCTCTGCGGCCACATCCTCGATCAGCAGATCTCCGAAGCCGTCCAGGTGCTCGACCAGCTCCTCGCGGAGGGGCGTGACGCGGTGGTGCTGGCGCGCGACATGATCGCCCACGCCCGGGCCCTGCTGCTCGTCCAGATCTTGAAGAAGCCCGGTGACGCGGAGCATCTGCTGCGCACCTCCAGTGAGATGGTGGAGCGCCTTTCGGCACAGGCGAGCAGCGTCGACAGGGGGCGCCTCATGCGCATGGCAGGCGAGCTTCTCAAGCTCGAGAAGCAGCTCCGCGACAGCGCCCACCCACGCCTGAGCTGGGAGATGGGCATCATCACGATGGCCGCCGAGATCGCCGTGCCAGCGGCCGCGACCGCCCCACCGGCGACTGTGCCGGCCTCGCGCCCCGCGCCGCCACCACCACCGCCGCCGCAGCAGCACGCCCCCGCGCCACCACCGCCGCCGCAGCCGCAGCAGCACGCCCCGGCAGCAGCACCGGGCGAGGTCACCCTCGAGGCCTTCCAGGGGGCGTGGAAGCGCCTGCTCGATGAGATCCGTCGCAGGAAGACGCCTGGTTCCGGCGTATTGCTCCCGTTCCTGACCGATTGCAGGCCCGTTGCCGTGGAAGGCTCACGTTGCGTCATCGGCACCGCGGAATACGGGCAGTTCGAACAAGAGAAGCTCGAGGCGCGCCGTGCGGGCCTGTCAGAGATCCTCTCCGAGCTCATGGGCCAGCCCGTTCAGCTCACGTTGCGCCGAACAACCCGAACACCCGCTGCCACACGCAGCACGCAACCCGACGACTCCGCACACGCGAGCTTCGTGGACGAGGCGGGAGATCTCTTCAAAGGAACCGTCATCGAATGACTTCCCGAACCGCCAGAAGCCGACAGATCCTGCTCGTCGACGACGATGAGCACATCCTCCGATCGCTCATGATGTATCTGCAGGCCGAAGGATTCGAGGTCGTCGTGGCCCTCGACGGCAAGGAGGCCCTGCAGGCCGTTGAGGTCGCGCGTCCGGACCTGGTCGTTCTCGACGTAATGATGCCGGAGCTCGACGGCTTCGGTGTTCTCGAGAAGCTGAAGGCCACTGCCGCCACACGGGCGATTCCCGTCATCATGCTCACGGCCAAAGGGCAGGATCAAGATGTGATGCGTGGATTCAACCTGGGAGCGCAGGCCTACATGAGCAAACCCGTGAACTACGCAGAGCTCGTCGACAACATGCTCATCATCTTCGAAGACGAAGAGATGGCCATAACTGGTCACAACTAGGAGAACCGAAATGCAGAAACAGATTCTCAAGCAGATGCAGAAGAAGCTCCAGGACTCCCTCCAGAAGGTGCAGGAAGAGCTCGAGGCCCAGGTCGTCGAGGGAACTGCCGGTGGTGGCTCGGTTCGCGTGAAGGTGAACGGGCAGCGTGAGGTTCTGGGCATCCAGCTCGACAGATCGGTGGTCGACCCGGAGAACGTCGAGCTTCTCGAAGACCTCGTGCTCACCGCGATCAAGGACGGCCTCGACAAGGCCGGCGCCCTTGCGAACCAGAAGATGGGGGCCGTGACCGGCGGTCTGAACATCCCCGGGCTGCCCAACCTGTTCTGATCGACGGCCGCCCTTGTCTGCGGAGTTCGCGCCCCCCATCGCCCGTCTCATCGACGAGCTGATGAAGCTTCCCACCATCGGGCCCAAGAGTGCCGCGCGGCTTGCCTTCCACATCGTGGGCGCGAGCGCGGAAGACGCGCGTCGCCTCTCGCAGGCCATCGTTGAGGTGAAGGAGCGGATCCGGCCGTGCCGGCGATGCCACAACCTGGCCGAGAACGAACTGTGCCCCGTGTGCGCCGACCCGCTGCGCGATGGGAGCGTCGTGTGCGTGGTGGCCGATCCACGTGATGTGGTCGCCATCGAGCGGGCCCGCGAGTACCGCGGAACCTACCACGTGCTCGGAGGGCTCATCTCGCCCATGGACGGGGTCGGTCCCGATCAGCTCCACGTCTCCTCGCTCCTCGAGCGGCTGCGTGAGGGTGAGGTTCGTGAGATCATTCTCGCCATGGACGCGAACGTGAGCGGCGAGACCACCTCGCTCTATCTGGTTCGGGTGCTACGCCCCCAGGGAGTGCGCGTCACCCGTCTGGCCTACGGACTCCCCCACGGGATGAATCTGGAGTTCGCAGACGAGGTGACCCTGGCGCGCTCGCTCCAGGGCCGGCGCGAAGCAGACTGATCAAGTCTGCGGACGCGGCGGAACCGCTCCCGGTGCAGCCATCGCCGCCAGATGGCTGCGCACCTCCTGCCCAATCCATGCGGCAACCCCCGCGTCGCCTGCCCTGATCTCGATCATCGCCGTCTCTCCCACGAGCTTCACGACGGCACCACGAACCGTGTGCGCCACCTGTACTTCCTCGATGGTCTCGCAGGGCAGCGTCCTCCGCATGAGAGGAATCGCCCAGAGGGTCTCGCTGAGCCGAACATGACGCGCCTCGAGGTCGAGACGAACCCGAAAGCCCGCCAGAGCGCCAACACCCGCGGCAATGGTGGCGAAGAGGATGAGATACAGGTGATAGTCACCCGTTGCCCGCGCCACCTGATAGTAGGAAGGCTGGTGAAAACCCGCCGGCACGGTGGAGACGAGAAAGAACGCCAGCCCTACCCCCAGCATCCCGAACAGGAGCGAGGGGGTGACAAACCCCCAGGAGAACGATGTCCCCTGAGGGCTCTGCACACGACGAACCCGACTCCCGGCGGGCTGCTGCGCCGATCCGCCTGCCAATGAAGGGTGACGCAAGGCGCGTGCCCCGAACGAGAGGCCGAGATCACCAGGCTCGAAACGAACCTCGACACCGTCCTCCCCACGTTCTTGAAGGGGGCAGCCGATGGCTCGGGCAAGAGCCTCCGCCAGCCCTCGACTCGCAAGCTGATGGCCCCTGCGCTGGTCGATTGTGTACTCGTGCCCACCGCAGGCGAGCTTCACCAGCCAGAGGGTCTGCAGGTGCTCATCGCGCTCGCTCACGAGGGCCTGCAGCCGGACCAGGGGAGAGTCCTCCCAGGGGAAGACGAGCGGACGGCGCAGCGGGCCGTCCTTGACATGCACCTGGCGCAACGCCGTCGAGACCAGCACCGTCTTGAACGAGAGCGTTCCGAGAAGAAGACCGCCTCCCGCGATGATCAGGCAGCCCCAGAGGGCAGGGCGCCACTCGTCCCAGACCTGCGGCGCATGACCGTTCCACGCGCAGATCATGTACCACACCGGCCAGGATGCCACGAGGCCGGCAAAGAGCAGGAACAGGCAGAGCCCACGGTTGGAGTCGGTGTGCGTTGTGATGCGGACGCTGTCTGCCACGGCGGGCGTGCCCACGCTAGTAGCGGATCGTGCCCACCGAACGAACCTCTGTGAGCGGGGCGATCTCGCTGTACGAGAGCACCGCGAGGTCTGGGAATACGTCTTCGACGAGGCGCGCGACAAATCGACGCAGCGCGGGCGACGAGAGGACGACAGGGGTGATGTTGAGCCGAGAGACCTGTTTGAGCGCGGTCTCGAGCGCTTGCAAGACCCGCAGCGCATCGTCGGGAGGGAGGTCCATCCAGCGAACCCCGCCCGTGTCGGTCACGGCGTCGAGCAACGTTCGCTCGACGGCGCTGTCGAAGACGATGGCGTTCAAGTACCCTTCGTCGTCACGGAACTTCTGGTAGAGACTCCGGCTGTAGGCGATGCGCACGCACTCCGTGAGCAGATCGGGGTCGGTGGAACGGGGCAGGTTCTCGAGAATCACCTCGAGGATGGGCGCGAGATCTCTGATGGAGAGCTGCTCGCGCAACAGGTTGCGCAGCACCTGGCGAAGCCCGGAGACCGAGAACTGCGCGGGGAAAAGCGCCTGAACCAGCCCCGCATTCTCCTTGCGAACCCGCTCGAGATGCGTCTCGACCTCGAGATAGCCGAGCAGCTCCCAGCCGTGCCGATGCAGCAGCTGCTTGAGGCGGTTCTGCAGCGCGTACAGGCGCTCGGGCGTATCGATGGGGAGGTCGATCTCTCCCTCGAGCAGAGGCACGTCTCGGAACTTGATGACGTAGCGCTGCGACTCGAGCGCCGCCGTGGCCTTCAACGGAATGGGCGGAAGCACCAGGCCGGTCTCGAGAGCGACCCGCTGGCGCATGTGCTCCATCGTCTCGTTCAGCTCTGCCACATGCTGGGAGAGGTCTGCGCCCAGCTCAACCGATACGGGCGGCGTGCCGAGCACGTCTTCGAACTCCACGGCGCCCGTGGCGAACGACCGCGGGCGCCCC
>RGZZ01000218.1 GCA_010028905.1 Pseudomonadota bacterium
CCAGGGTGCGAATCGACTGCTGCGGACGATACGCCTCGGCTGACTCTCCCAGCACGATGAGGCGTCGTGCCCGGATCTCCTCGGCGAACCGAGGGGCCACAATCTCTCGCCACTGCCAGGGGTGCACCGCCAGGCGCACGTAATCTCGCGGGTCACAGCCCTGGCGTCGCATCTCGGCATCGAACGTCGCGCACATGTCACCCAGATCGTCGTCGAGCCAGGCATCGGCGTTGATCTCCGAGACGTGCGTTCGGGCGCTGCCTGCGTGGTGTGCGGCGAGCCAGATCACGCGCACCCGCGGCGCGAACTCCGGGCTGAACGCGGCATTGTCGACAAGGTCGAAGCCGACGCGGGACTTGTAGCCCGGATGGTAGGGGTGGCCGTCGGGCAGGCGGCTCTCGATCTCGTCATAGGCGAGGCCTCGCAGCGCCCCCTTGTCGCGGCGCCAGTGGGCCGACATGGCGTCTTTGAGCAGCGTCTCGTCGAGCTCGCCCGCGAAGCGCGCCAAAAGGTCGTCTGGGGCGCGATGCAGCGGCTGCAGTTCGGCGAGCATGCGGGCGGGAGATTCGGCCTCCGATCCGTTGCGCATCACGATGCCGTCGATGCGGATGCGATCGAATGCGAACGCTTGTCGCACACGGAATGTGTAGGTGGCCTCGCCGTGCAGCCGGGCCATCCCGTCTGCGTCGATCTCCGGGTGCACGATCTTCTCGTACACCATCGATTCGAGAAGCTGTCGGAAGAGCCGCCGACGCACATCGAGGAACGTCTCCGCGATGAGGGATTCCTGTAGCAGGGAATGGGGGGTCATGGGTTCACGCTCCTGAGCGGATTGGGGATCTGGACGTAGCGCGGCCGCTCGCCGAGGTCGAGCAGCCGACTCGTGAGGTTGGCCTTGGCGGGAAGGGTGGGGGCCTGGAGCAGGCGGTTGCAGGCGGTCGCCCATGCGCCGCCTCGGCAGGCCAGGCGCTGCATCGCGTCGCTCACCACGGCCCAGAGCGCACGCTCTGGGGTCGCGGTATCAGCCGCCAGCGCAGCCACGAGATTGCCGAGATGGTTCACGAAGAAGTAGTAGCAGAGACGTCTCCACGCGGTCTCGGCGTCGTAGCGCGCAGGGCTGTCGCTGGCCAGGCCAGCGCAGGCTGGGGTTCCGTCGACCAGCGCGCCGCCCTCGAGATCGCGCACCAGCAGGTGCGCTGGCCAGCCGTCCTGCACGCACAGCAGGGCGTTCTGCGCGTGGGCCTCGAGGCTCACGCCATGCTCTACGAAGAGCTCCAGCACCGGCGCCAGGCAGATGTCGAGATAGCGCGACAGCCAGTCTGCCGCGTCGGCGCCGCTCTCGCGCACGAGACGCAGGAGACGGGAGGGGCCGCCCACGGGGCATGGCTCGAGGAGGGCGGCCACCACTACCGGCGGGGGCAGATGGCGCGGTGGTCCGTCGCGATGAAGAGTGTTGAGCTGCTCGGCCAGGGCAGAGGGCAGCGCGATCTGGTCGATGCTGCGGTCGCGGAGAACGGTGAGGGTCTCCGCGGCGGGTATGCGATCGAGCGCGGCGCTCACCGCGAGGCTGCGCTGCACGTGCTCTGTCGGGTTCAGCCGCCAGTAGTGCGTGATGCGTATCTGCAGCGCCAGCTTGATGAAGCGGTTCGTCTGCGGCGCGTATACGGTGCGCACCGACGAGGTGGGCCAGACCTCGGGCCCCTGGGGTCCGAGCCAGCGCAGGCGACCGCTTCGCACGAGCGCATCCATCGATGGGTCTCGCTGCAGGTGCGAGGCCTGCCAGGGGTGGCAGGGCAGCGGCGCGCCATCAAGCGAGAGGGCGTGGAGCGTGAATGCGGCGCCCATCTCGGGCGCGTAGCGCGCGAGATCGTCGTCGGTGAAGCCCTCGGACGCCTTCGGCGTGGGATGCATGGCGTGCCCGAACACGAGTGCCTGCTCGCACTCTCGCAGGAGGTCGTTCGCATCGGTGCTTCGGGGCAGTGTCGATCCGGGTGCCGGGGCGTCTGCCGCGGCGCGTTGGCGGGCGTGACGGAGGAACTGCGCGGTCTTGCGAACGCTGTTCTCGATCTCGCCCATGAGGGCATCGGTCAGCGGGTCGACGGCGGTTTTCGTCTGGCGCAGCGCCACGTCGCGTGTGAGGCATCGGCAGAGGTCTTGCGGCGTGATGGGACGGTGGCGACCTTGCGACGTGCGCTCGGTGATCTCACCAAATCGATGATGCCCGATGGCGGATCGATGGACCACTGCGACGCTGATGGAACGGCCATCGACGAGGTTGATCGATTCGCCGGCCACGTTGTGGCCGGTCTCCCGGAGCCAGCAGTTGAGCACGCGTTCGGCGGCGGCCTGCCACGCGACGTCGCGTTCGGGGGCCTGCGGGGGAGGCACGAGGGGAGCGGACAAGGTCAGCATGCGACTTCCTCTTTGACCGTGATGGGGGGCTGAACGGAGTGTTCCGGAGCGGAGGTTGAAACGGTTGTGGGCGCGACTCGGGGCGCAAGCATGGCCGTCGCCCCTCCCAGCGCGAAGCAGCCGGCCATGCACGCGAAGACGCCGGTCGTCGGCAGCGCTGCGGCCAAGGCCGACCCCAGCAGTGCCCCGATGATCTGCCCCATGGTGAGGGCGCTGTTGGCGACCCCGATGCAGATCCCTTGCATACCCTCACGGGCCTGGCCGCTCACCTGCAGGTAGACCGATTGCCCGATGGCGCTCACGCAGAAGCCCTGCACGACGCGAAGGGCCACCAGGGCCTCTGCGTTGGGCGCCACCGGCTGAAGCGCCACCGCCACGGCGCACCCCAGGGCGGCGGTGCAGAACGTGACGCGGGTCGGCCATCGGTCGTTGCGAGCGCCCCACCATGCCGCCCCGATCATCGAGGCCATCCACGTCGCTGCGTGCAGCGACCCCACCACCCCTCCCGCATGCTTCGGGTACAGGGTGCTCACATGGGTGGCGAAGATGGCGATGATGCCGTAGGTGCCGGTCTGCACGAGCATGCCGCCCACCACGTAGGGACAGGTCTCGCGACGTGTGATAACGCCCAGGGCAGATCGCAGGGCACCCTGCTGGCGCGCGCTTGCGGCGGGTGTCTGTGTCTCGGTGAGCAGTGCGGCCGCGCACAGGCTGCTGGCTGCAATGAGCAGCCCGGCCAGGGCGGTGAGCGGGCTGAAGCCCACCCGGTCGCTGGCAAAGCCGCCTACGATCGGCCCTACCAGCGCTCCAGCCGCGGTGGCGGTCTGCAGCGCGCCGAGGGCCTTTCCTCGGTGGTCACGGGGGGTCTGGGTGGTGAGGAAGGCGGCCGCCGCGTCATCGACGCCGCCAAAGGCGCCTTGCAGCAGGCGCGCCAGGAAGAGCTGCTGCGGGGTTCGCGCCATCGACATGAGCCCCACGCTGGTGGCGATGCCGACGAGGGCGCGCACCACCATGGCCTTTCGCCCCAGCAGATCGCCGAGCCGGCCCCAGACCGGGGCGGCCAGCATCAGCGTGAAGGCTGGCGCGGCGATGCACAGGCCGCTCCAGAGGCGGTTCTCGGCGGCATCGCTGACCCCGAGACGGGCGATGCAGATCGGCATGAGCGGCACCAGCACGGTGAGCCCCGCTGTGACGAGGAACTGACCGATCCACAGGATGCGCAGGTTACGCGGCCAACCGCTCATGTGGCACGCGCCCTTCTGCGGAGGAAGACGGCGAGGCCGGTGGCCAGCATGAGTGTGGGGACCAGCCCCACCAGCGCGCAAACAAGTCGGCCGGGAAGGCCGGCCTGCAGCGTGTGCGCGGGAAAGACCTGGTTCATGATCCGCGTGCCCAAGGGGGCGGTGTGGGCGTTCTCGATTGAGACTGTGCGGCCTTGGTCATCGAAGGTCACAGCGGTGCGACCAAGCGGGTGCCATTCCCCGGGCTGCTTCAGGCGCACGCGGGTGAGGGGGCGATCCGGCGCGGGCAGGTTCACCCAGGTTGCGACAGCCTGGGGGAAGCGGTGAAGGGCTGCGGCAACGAGGGTCTGTATGCGACCCTCGCGGGTCTGCAGGAGCGGGGGCGTGTCGGTCTGTGGCACGGGGACTTGAGATATGGCGAGCCATCGGTTCAGGGCGGTCTCGCACGGGGTGTAGAAGATCAGGGCCAGCCCGGTGGTGGCGGAGAGCAGCAGGAAGGGGAGGGCGAGGGTGCCGGTGAGGTTGTGCAGGTGCCAGGCGTTGCGCGACAGGCTCGCGGAAGCGGTGCGGAGACGTTCGAGGCTGCGACCGAGGGGGATTCGAAGGCGCAGCCCGCTCACGCCCAGCGCGATCAGGGCGGCGGCGGGGATGGCGGTCAGGGCTTTGTGATCGAGGAGGAGCGACGTGTGGAGGCGCAGCAGCATCTCGCGCGGCACCTGGCCCTCGGCGCGGTGCCCGGTGACGCGGCCGCTCTGATCGACATAGACGTGGCGCTCGTCGTCGGTGACGAGCTCATACACGTCGCGAGCGTCTCTCGGAAGGCGAACGCGGACCGCCTTACGGGGGAGAGCGGTCCGCGTCGCTGCTGCGACGATGTCATCGATGGATGCGCGCGTGTCACCTGGGGGGGAGGTCAGCATCTGGGGGTGGGTCGCCTGATCGATCGGTTCCACGAAGCACAGGAGAGAGCCCGTGAGACCGATGAGGGCGAGCCAGGCACCCGAGGCGAGACCGATGATTCGATGAATGCGCAACGTGGGGGGGCGTTGATGGCGCATGCTCAGCTGATATTGATAATGGGTTTCATTTTCAGTGTGGGTAGGGAGAGTCTACAAGGTGCGGTTCCCTCGTGTCAAGGGCTTCTGTGGAGTTGCGAACGGTGTTCGAATGCGGCGGTCAGCCTGGGGAGAGCGGCCGGGTGCCGTGTGTGGGGGGGGGCGAAGGGCCGGCGCCGCAGAGGAAGCGAAGCAGATGGACGCCGAAACCCGTGCGACCGTGAAGAATCCCAGTCCGCGTCCCGACCTCATCGGAGCCTACAACACCCAGAGCTGGTGGCGGCTTCTCCTCGACACCAAGGGCTCGATGCTCAAGGAGATCTCCGCCCGCGTCACGGTGGTTCTCGTCTTTGCCGTGGCCGTCACTGCGGCAGATCGTCTCTGGATGGGGCTGAGCATCCCCAATGTGGCGCACGTCATCGTGGGTGGCTTTCTCTCCCTGCTGCTTGTGTTTCGCACCAACGCGTCGTATGACAGGTTCTGGGAGGGTCGGCGTCAGTGGGGCGCCATCATCAATGAGTCGAGGAATCTCGGCCGGCAGTGCGCGTCGAGCATGCGTGGCGACCCTGCGGCGGTTCGCGCTACGCTGAACTGGGCCATCGAGCTGCCCTGGGCCATCATGCACACCCTGCGACGAACGGAGTGGATCAGTCAGAACCTCTCTGATGACGATGCCGCCTCGGTTCGCGCGGCTCCTCATCTTCCCACGGCCATTGCGGTCCAGATCTCGTCGTGCCTCGAAGATGCCAGGCGACGCCGGCTCATCTCTGATCTGAGCCATGTTGCCATGGACCAGAACGTAGGCCTGCTGGTCGACTATTACGGCGCGTGCGAGAGAATCCACAAGACGCCGCTGCCGTTCGCCTATGTCGTGCATCTCCGGCGCGCTCTGGTGATCTACCTGGTCACGCTGCCCTTTGCCCTGCTCTCGTCATTTCAGTGGGGAACCATCCCCGCGACGTTCCTCATCGCCTACATCTTGTTCGGGATCGAGGAGATCGGCGTCGAGATCGAAGACCCGTTCGGGACGGACATCAACGACCTGCCCGTCGAGAACTACTGCAAGGGCATACAGACGGTGCTCACCGATCTCATCGACCGCTCTGAGCGCTGGCACGCCGCGCTCGAAGCGAACGACGGCAGCGTGTCGCTCGACGAGGAGGAGCGGGAGGACCGGGAGAGCACCGTCTCGGGCTGAAGGAGAGCGCTCAGGCCTGAAGCTCGGGGACGCGGGCGCCGCCGACGAAGGTGTTCCAGTTCACGGGTTCGACACGTGCCCCTTCCTTCGGGTTGTCGGTTCCCATCGACATGCCGTTGCCCAGGTAGACCTCGACGTGGGTCGCCTGCGGCGGGGGGATGCCGCGGTCGTTGGGGGACCAGAAGAAGAGCAGGTCGCCGGGCTTCAGCTGGTCGCGGCTCACTGCGCTGCTCTTGTAGTCGGCCTGCAGGAAGCGCGCGGCCATGCGGGGGTTCTGCACGCCCACGTCCTTGAGGCTGCGGTACACCAGCCCAGAGCAGTCATACCCCCCTCCCTGGCCCACGGCGCCTGGGACATAGGGGGCGCCTTGCTTGGCCAGGGCAGCATTGATGAAGGCAACGGTTCGGGGAGGGACGTTCTGTCCCGCGGGATCGAACTGACCGTAGTGGTTTGCGGGCGGAGCAGGTGTGCAATGGCCGTTGCTGCCTCGGGGAGGGGGCATGCCGTAGGGCAACGTGCCTCCACCCCAGGGCATCATTCCGCCCCACGGCATGTTGGGCGCGGGAGGGAAGCAGTAGCTGTTCAGGGGGGGCTGGCAGTACTGGCTCTGTTGCATCGCCTGGGTGGCGGCCATCTGCGCGAAGAGCTGCTGCAGCATCGTCATGCTCTGGGCAGCCATCTGGGACTGCATCATGAACATGCTCATCATGTCCATGCCGGGCATCATTCCCATGCCGGGCATCATTCCCATGCCGGGCATCATTCCCATGCCGGGCATCATTCCCATGCCGGGCATCATTCCCATGCCGGGCATCATTCCCATGCCGCTGAACCCCATGCCAAATGAGCCTTGAAGCATGACCTGTCCTCCCCGGTCTCGCGGTTCGCTCGAGGGACGCTACTTCGGGGCGCCTGTCTCGAAAGTGCAGAATGCGAGATATCATTCTCTCTTCACGCGAAGAGCGCCATCTGTCTAGGGGGCAGGGAAGAATATGCGTGACACAAGAATCCTCCCTGAGCATGAGCACCCTCGACGAGCATGGTATCCCTGATATTGAGGGTCCCGATGAGGTGGCCGAGCCCTCCCTGGAGGCCGTGATGGAGGCGCTCTCCGCGCCGCCAGACTGGTTTGACGCATCGGTGTGCGCCGCCATCGCCCCGCCTCTGGCCACCGTGGTCGATCGACTCGATCGCGCACTGGCGAGTGAGACGCACGATCTCTCCCTGGCCGACGAGCTCGAGGCTTCCCAGTGGCTGGTGGGGGCGATGCGTGAGCAGTTCCGCCACGAGCTCACCTACCAGCACCTCGACGAAGAAGAGGAAGCGCTGGCGGCAGACGCGAGCCTCGCCTTCCTCGCTGCGGAGGAGCACATCGGGGCCGTGCGATCTGCGGCTGCCGCTGGGGATATCGACCTGCTGCTGGCCTTGCGCGCCCCGCTCGTGACCTGCCTGCAGGTTCTCACCGCGTCCCTCGAGCGCCTCAAGGCCGCCGACGAGGGACGCCCGCTGCTGAGCCCCATTCCCGCCGTGAACGCGCTCCTGCGCGTGGCCCAGGCGGTTCGTGATGATCGCCTCACCTTCGATGTCATCGAGGGCCGTCTGTCTGCCATCGATCCCGTCATCTCCCAGGCGCGGGCGTCACTGGGGCGTCCTGGCGGCGACCATCCTCTCCTGGCCCCGTTGCTCGAGGCCCACGCCGAGGCTCTCGAAGCGCTTCGCGCCTGCGCGGTGAACGAAGACACGAATGGCCTCGATGACGCCATGGCGGCCGTTCGCGATACGGCGCAGGCGCTCTTTGACGCCCAGCCCGCAAGAACGGCCGAGGGGGAGGCTGTCGCCGCGCTGTGCCCCTTCTGTGGCGGCGCCCTCGAGAACGCCTCTCGTCTCTGCTCGACCTGTGGCGCGCGCCTGCCCGAGCGTGTGGGAGAGGCATCGAGCATCGCCGAGGCCGCGCCTTCCGAGGCCTTGCCCGACTACGCCCAGGAGATTGTCGACCTTGTCGAGCGCCTGCACGCGGGGGAGCTGTGTCTCGAGCTGCTGCACGACGCACTGGTGGGGCTGCGGGGACGCACCGAGCAGGCATTGGGTCGATTGGGCGAGGTCCCGTCGCCCACCGGGGAGATGCCCGACCACGAGCGGGTTGCGTGGGCAGGGGCGCGATCGGCCATGGAGAGAGGACTCGAACAGATGGCGGCCGCCGTCGAGACCCTCGAGGCGGCCTGCGGGAACCAGGACGCGCACGGCCTCGATCTCGGCGTGGCGCGGCTGCGAGGGGCCATCAAGGAGATGCGCGAGCTCCCGCACATCGTCGACCGCCTCGTCGCCTTGCTGT
>RGZZ01000219.1 GCA_010028905.1 Pseudomonadota bacterium
CCCATCGAGAGGGGGTCACCGAGCACCGTGCCCGTCGACTGGAAGTAGCTGCCCACCGCCGCACCCGCCGCGGCACCGATGCCCGCGCCGATGACCGCGCCCGCAGGCCCGCCGGTGAGGCCGCCCACGATGCCGCCGACCACGCCACCGGCGATGGTGGTCACCGTCGGATTCCCGAGTACCGCGCTGGCCGCCTTGTCGACGCCCTGCAGCGCCTCACCCGTGCCTTCGACAACGCCTTCGAGGGCCTTGCCGACCTCATTCACCACGCTACTGCCGAAGCTCACAACACTGTTCAGGATGTCCATCTGTCTACACTCTCGCTTTCTGATTGCTGTCTGACGTTCTCTCTGACGTCAGTATGCGCCATTGCGAGAGCGGAAAATGTGATTCGGCACACCGTCTGGCGTCGGCGGGAGATCAACCCCCACCGCGCGTGACACGCATCACATCGAGGCGACCCGATCAGGTCTCTTTGACGACACGCAACCGCACCACGGGAATGTCACGCCCCGCGGCCCACTTCTGGTACGACTCGAAGTCGGCGTACATCTCGACGAGGCAGGGCCACAGGCGCGCCTTCTCGTCGGCAGCCACGGTCTCGGCGCGCACGCGCTCGAAGCGCTCTCCGATCTGAACCTGCGCCTCGGGATTGGCTTCGAGGTTCAGGTACCAGTCTGGATGCTTCGCGTCGCCCGCCTTTGATCCGACGATGATGTAGTCGCCACCGTCCACGAGATAGAGAAGCGGAACGGTGAAGGGACGCCCGCTCCGGCGTCCGCGCACGGTGAGAAGGAAGATGGGGGCCTTGCCGAAGCGACCGCCCAGGCGGCCACCTGACCAGCGGTAGAGCGCGTTGTTCAGGGCGGTGAGCGTCTTGAACACCAGGCGATGCATTGTTGCCTCCGTCAACCCCGATAGGGGAGATCTCGCTGGCGCGTTGCAGCATCCCGCTACCACCGTCAACACAGCTGCGTCTTCGGGCGCTGTTCGGGCAGATGGCGCACGCCTCCCCCCGCTGGGGTTGTTCGAGCGCATCACGCCCGCTGCTGCGAAGGCTACTCGGCCACCTCCACGGTCTGGCGAACGGTGCGGTCGAGCCTCGAAGAGGAGGAGACCGTGATGCAACCGACCCCCACAAGGGTCACCGCGGACGCGACGAGCATGCGTGCCGTGATGGTCTCACGAAGAAAGACCGCGCCCAGCAGCATGGCCACGACAGGGTTGACGAAGGCATAGGTGGAGACCGCCGCGGGCGAGGCCACCCCGAGAAGCCAGACGTACGCCGTGAACCCGATGAGCGAGCCGAACACGATGAGATAGAGAACGGCCCCCACAGCGGCCGGCGTGAACGATGATGCCTGCAGGCGAACCGCCTCACCCGCCAGGAGGCCCACCGCAACCTGGAGGACGCCTCCGCTGAGCATCTCCATGCCCGTTGCCAGCAGCGCATCCGCGGGCAGCGGAAGGCGTCGAGAGAGCACCGACCCCGTCGCCCACGACACCGCCCCCAGGAGCACGACGGCAACGCCCAGACCGTGCGCTGCGCCTGCTCCCGTGAGCGTGGGCAGCACGAGGAAGGCCAGACCGACGAATCCGAAGACCAGCCCGAGAAGCGAGAGACCGTCGGGGCGAACCCCCTCGAGCCCCCAGCGCTCGAGCATCATCCACAAGGGAACCGTCGCGATGAGCAGCGAGGCCAGCCCTGTCGGCACGTATTGCTCGGCCCAGCTCAGAAGACCGTTGCCCCCCACGAGGAGCAGCCCCCCCACCACGGTCGCCGCACGCCACTCGCGGCGCGTACCCGTGGGAGCGCCGCGGGCGCGGGCGAGCCCGTAGAGCACCGCGCCGGCGGTGCCATACCGAACACCCGCCATGAGAAATGGGGGTAGCGCGTCCACCGCGATGCGGATGAACAGGTAGGTCGAGCCCCAGATCACGTAACGCTGCGAGGCGCACGTCCTTCGTGAGGGGCGAGCGCCCATCGCGATTTACAAAACTTTTACACGATGGTTACCTCACGTTAACATACACCCATAGACGACACGCCACCCTGGCCTGATAGAAGGGGCAAGAGAGCAGGCGATCAACGTTCCCGAACACTGTGTGCGACGAAGGAACGCGATCGCGGAAAGACATCGGACTCGCGCAATGACCATGATTCCCCAGATCGGCCTCGACAAGGACAAGCTGCAGCAGTACCTCGCCATGATGCTGGCGGCCATGTCGCCCGTGATGATGCAGGCGCTCGAGATGGACGCGCAGCGTCAGGCGCAGCTGGCCGAGGAATCGATGACGCGCAGCGGCGCCACCGCCAACCTCGCTCGCGAAGACGGGATGGCCGCCACCGAAGAGCAGCCCCGCATCGTCATCAAGCGCGACAGCTACGAAGACTACAACACCGAGACCCTTGCCGACGGCCGCCTCATCAAGCGCTTTGAAGACGGCACCGTGCGCATCGAGAACCCCAAGACCGGCCTCATCCAGGAAGAGCGCAAGGACGGCACGTTCCTCGTCTCTCTCCCGGGCGGTCGCCTGCTGTACCAGGCGTTCGCGGGAGACCCCCTGCTCGCGTACAACCTCAACGAGGCGAACAGCAAGCCCGTGGTGGCCCAGGTCGCGATGACGCACCTCCCGGGCAAGGAAGAGGCCACGATGGTCTACACGTTCGTGGAAGACCAGCACATGCACGTCATCGACGCGGAGAGCCTGCGCTACTTCCGCACCCGGGCTGACAAGGCGGCCTGACCCCGGCGCCTGGCGTCCTCAGCGGGAACCTCTCCCCCGAGGCGCGAACAGATCATGAAATGCGCGCACTGCTCGTACACGTTCCCAACCTCCTCTGGATCGGGCCCAACAACCACCTGACCGATCGCATGGAGATCGGGCTCATGGCCATGGGGCTCTTCTCCATCGCCGACGTGGCCGACCGTGCGGGAGTGCCCGTCGAGATCGTCAATCTCCACACCTCCTTCACCGCCTCGCCCGATTTCAACCTGGTGAATCACGTGATCGAGACGGGTGCTGAGGTCGTGGGGTTCTCGGTGCACTGGGCCAAGACCATCGAGAGCGCCCTGCGCTTCGCGGCGCTGCTGGCGAAGCACAGCCCGAGAACCAAGGTCGTTCTCGGGGGCTTCACCGCCAGCTACTTCGCGCGACAGGTGCTCGAGCATCATCCTGCCGTGCACGCCGTGATACAGGGCGATGGGGAGATCCCCTTCCGCGAGTATGCGTCAGCAGTGCTCGACCACCGCTCCGATCTCGGGCACGTCCCCAACCTGCTCTGGCGGCGCGACGGAGAGATCGTCGAGAACCCGAGAACCTACACGGCGCGCCCGCAAGACCTCGACGACCTCGACTTCGCGCGATTCGATCTGCTCAAGGACGCCCATGCGTACGCCCCCGGCTACTGGACAACGCGTCCCGAGATCGCCTGCCAGAAGACCTTTCTCGTGAGCACGGGAAGAGGGTGCTCCTTCAACTGCAGCTTCTGCGGGGGGGCAGCGCCCGCCCAGAAGGTGATCAACAACCGGACGCGCTTCGTGTACCGCTCTCCCGAATCGGTGATGCGCACAATCGAGACGGCGGTGGAGCGAGGGTTCACGAACATCTACTTCGACTACGACCCCGAGCCGGAGGGCGCGTACTACCTCGATCTCTTCGCGCGGGTCCGCAACCGCGGACTGAAAGGCCTCACCTGCTGCTTCGGGTCCTGGAAGCTGCCCACCGAAGCGCTCATCGACGCCATGCGCGAGACCTTCGACATCGGCCTGTTCCAGATGTCTCCGGAAACGTGGTCGGAAGACGCCCGCCTGCGAAACAAGGACGCGCGCATCCACTACTCCAACGCAGAGCTCGAGGCCAACATCGACGCCATCGCAAGACGAGGCCTCTACAGCCAGGTCTACTTCGGCTACGTCATGCCCTACGACACGCGCGAGGCCGTGTACGGCACCATCGCCTACGTCGACGCGCTGAACAGGCGCTTCGGCCACAGCTGCGAGGTGCGGAACCTCCGCTTCTCGACCGACCCCGGCTCTCCCGCCTTCCAGCGTCCGGAGAAGCACGACATCACCCTGTGGGCCCCCGATCTGGAGAGCTATCTCAACATCATGGGCGCGTCGAACCAGCGCGGATACCTCAACAACCTGCAGCTCTTCAAGGTGAACTCGATGTCTGATCTGGAGAACTACCTGTGCTCCCAGATGCCCCCCTGCTACTATCACCTGCAGGCGTCGTACCCACAGACCATGGCGGGGCTGCTCGAGCGGCTCGGCTACCCCACCCTGCTCACCATGCTCGAACGGGTCTTCCTGCTACCGCGCTGGCGCGGCGTCCTCGAGCCCCTGGTGCACACGTTCGACGCGCATCCCGCCGAGATGCACGCCTCGATGCGTCTGGTCGTCACCGCCGCGATGAGCCCCGGACTGAATGATGTGCTCGAAGACGAGCACGCACGTCTCATCGCAGGCGGCTCGCTCAGCGAAGCGCCGGAAAAAGCGCCGGAAGCGCTTACACCGGTCCCGGTTGATTTTACAAAACTTTAACCTCCACGTTACCTTTTGTTCACAATCCCCCCGTAGACGAGTCCACCTCGCGCATTGAGAAACATCCCGAGAGTTCAGAGCGAGACTGCGGTGATGCGCATCGATGTGCGCCACACCACCGCGGCACAAGACGTGGAGGACCACCGATCGTGGAAGGCTGGGCAAAGCTCGGTTCGCTGATCGACAAGAAGAATGACCTGCCGCAGCAGGCCTCGGGCGCGTCGATGCTCGATCGCCTCGCAGGGCTTGCGGCGCGCCTCGAGCGCAAGGTCAACGACGCTTTCAACAGCGGCAAGGCATCGCGCCGCTTCGATCACATCGAGATGACCTCCATCGCCCACGCGCAGCTCGAAGAGGTGGGCGAGACCGCCAGCCTGCGCACCGAGAGAGCCTTCGGTCGCTTCGACCACGTGAGCACGATGCAGCTGCACAATCTCGAGGAGATCAGCCTCGACGCTTACTGACCCACACCTGAGAGGCCGTAGCGGCCATCTCCCCGTAGACCATTCTCAACCGGCAGTCACAAACAATGCACCTGGAGGCATGATGGACAACATCCTGGGCATCGAGTTCGGATTCGTGGGCAACGCCATTCCAAATCCCCAGGCACAGTCGGCCGCCACGCTCTTCCAGCTGCTCCAGAACGCCGCGGTGACGCCGCCATCGACGCTGCCCGCGCCGTTCGTGAGCGCGTTCTCACCCGCGCCCACGGCAGGGTTCGAGCAGATGATGATGCTCTCCATGTTCACCTCGTTGCAACGCCTCCAGCACCTGTGGGGTGGGCTCGCCGGCGGAGGGCTCGGCCTGGGCTACCCCGGAGGCGGCGGAGGCTATGGCGGAGGCTTCGGCGGAGGCTATGGCGGGCCCCACGGCTACGGCGGCATCTCGCTGCCGCCTCTGGGTGGGCAGGGCGGCACGTTGCCTCCCCTGCCCTATGGCGGGCCGGGAGGACAAGGCGGTAACGCGCCCCCCATCAATACGAACATCGACTACAAGTCGCTCTCCACGCAGCAGCGCAACCAGCTCAGCGGCATGAACGAGGAGCAGCGCGCTGCGCTGCACCTCTGGGGCATCCAGATGGGGTCGGCGGGCAAGCAGGACGGCGGAGTTCTCCTCAACGTGCTCAACCATCCCGAGCAGTTCAAGCCCGCCGAGGTCGCGCTGGCCCGCAAGCTTGCAGCACAAGATCAGGCGCAGTACGGCGGAATCACCGGCAAGTCACTCGATCGTGCCTTCTTCGGTCTGTATCAGCAGATCACCGGAAAAGACATCTCCGCCCGCTACGGAAACTCCCCCGTCAACTTCGCCACCGGCGAGGTCAACATGGCCAACCGCCAGAGCGGCCAGAACGGGCTCTCGCAGTACGAGAACGAGGTTCTCCAGCTGTGGGGTCACTCGCCGCTGTTCACGGGGGGCCGGGTCGATGGCGCAATCCTCGAATACGCCATGAACAGCAACAACACCCTCGAGGCAAACCTCAACAAGGGCGACCTGCAGACGCTTCTGAACGCAGACAAGGCCGACGGTGTCGTGAACGGAAACTCGCTGGAGAACACGTTCATCAACACCCTCGACCACATCTACAACGGAGGTCCCGCGGCAACCCAGCAGCGCACCATGGATGAAGCGCTGGCGGAGGCAGCCAAGCGGCGCGCCGGCCTGCTGCCCCCGGTCGATCCGCGAACCGCGGCACGGCCTGGCTCAATCAGCGTATTCGCCCAGATCTTCGGATCGAACGACCCGTCGCAGTGCCCCTTCCTGAACGGTGG
This sequence comes from Pseudomonadota bacterium, assembly GCA_010028905.1. NCBI lineage: Bacteria > Pseudomonadati > Pseudomonadota > Pseudomonadota bacterium. Next base: position 6,317 of record RGZZ01000219.1, read on the forward strand.
GGGGGGTGGCGTGGCGGTTGGCCGAGGTGTGAGCGGGGGACCTGCTCCGAGCTACGGCTAGACGCACCGCGGGAGGGTTCTCCCGCCCGATCGTGAACCTCGTACGCATCTCACTGCGGGAGGTTCCACCCCATGCGAATGCCCGAGAAATCCACGGCCGTCACGCCGCACCTCACCGTCAAGGACGTGGGTGCGGCGATGTCATTCTATGAGCAGGCCTTCGGATTTCAGCGCAAGTTCATGCTCCCTCGACCCGATGGCAAGGTCATGCACGGCGAGGTCGTGCATGACGGCTGCACGATCATGATCGGCCCCGAGAGCCTGGAGCGAGGAATTCGAGCCCCCGTCTCGTTTGGCTTCACCCCCGTCTCGCTCTTCGTCTACGTCGACGACGTCGACGCGCTGTTCGAACGCGCGCAAGCCGCTGGGGCCAAGGTCGTGCTGGCGCCGAACGATCAGTTCTTCGGGTCGCGCACCTGCCTGCTGCTCGACCCGGACGGGCATCAGTGGATGTTCGCCACGCACAAGAAGGACGTCACCGTCGATGAGATGATGACCGCCAGCCGCGACCCGCACGTCTGAGCCTTCTTGCCTCTGTCGCGGGTGTGCTCGCCTCGTCTCGTGCCGCGACCGGCAGACCTGGCGGCGGGCACGCCCGCGGTACGATGCACCGCACGCACAGAGAGCCTGATCATCCAAGACTGAGCTGTCAATAAATTGTTTACTTTCTATTCGCATTCTTGTAACAAATCGACCTAGATTTCCGGCTTTTCTGCGTTGAAGTAAGCGCAAGGGAGTTGCGGCCCGCGCGGGTCGCGGTTCAGCGGTCGGTCCAGACGGTGGACCACAACGACGTAGAGCGAGAGGACGAACAGCGAAATGGACATCTTTGGAGCGGGTCTCACGGGAGGAATCGGTTTCCAGGGCGGACTGGGAGGCGGATCTCTCCTCGGACAGATTCTGGGTGCGGGTTCACCGTTCGGAGGAGTGTCGGCGTCCCCGGGGCTCTCCCCCATCGGCGGACCGAGCCCGATGCTGGCCCTGATGCAGTTCCAGATGGCGCAGCAGATGCTCAGCGTCTACAGCCAGCTCGGCTCTCTCTGGGGCGGGCTCGCGGGTGGCGGATTCGGACAGCCCTTCAGCCTTTCACCGGGAGCGGGTCCCCTCGGGTTCTCTGGGTTCACCCCTGAGCTTCAGGGTCAGGCCGGCAACATCCAGCAGCTGCTGGGCTCACTCGGCTCCTTCGCGCAGGGCGGCGGGCAGCTCGCGCCCATCGGCGGCCCCATCGGTGGTAGGCCCGTGGGCAATGCCGGCTCGCAGTCGACCGACGCCGACCTCCAGCGCTACATCGACGCTGTCGACCAGAACGGCAATGTGAACAACAGCGTCGTGACGGGCAAGGGCTCTGTTCCCACGAGCCAGGCGAGATCGGCCATCGTCGAGGGCTACGCCGCTGAGTTCTACGCGGGAGACCGCTTGAACGACGTGAACAAGATGCGCCAGAACCTCAACGTGCTGGTGCGCGACCTCAACTCGAACAACCCTGGCGCGCGCCAGGCCGCAACGTTCGCACTCGTAGCATCGCGCTACAAGAATGCGGGCGGCAACTACGACAATGCCGAGCTCAAGAAGATCCTCGAGAAGACCGGCAATGAAGACCTGGCCAAGGGCGGCGGCGTCGGCCAGAACGACGTGCAGACCCTCGGCGCCATCGCCGCCGCAATGAAGCGCGGCACGCTGCAGCTGTCTCAGGTCTACGGCCAGGATGGCAAGGACCTCCTCGGAAATGCCGCGGTGGGCGACAAGGCGAAGTACGACCGCGCCATCGAAGCCGTGCAGGCGCGCGACTTCGGCAGCAACATCGAGACAGAGCGGTCAGCCAAGGCGGCGGGCAGAGCAGGCAAC
>RGZZ01000220.1 GCA_010028905.1 Pseudomonadota bacterium
CAGCCTCGAGGTGCTGCGCGACATCTCTCTCGACATCTCGCCCGGGACCATCACCGCCGTGCTCGGCACCAACGGATCCGGGAAGACCACGCTGCTGCGCCTCCTGGCAGGCATTCTCGCCCCGACGCGGGGAGAGGTGCGATACGACGAAGCGGTGCTCACGCGCAGGCGCCTCGACCTGCGACGGCGCGCCATGTTCATCGCTGACGCCCCCCTTGTGCTTCCCGAGAGCGCCCTCATCAGCTGGATCGGCACCTGTCTGCGGGTGTACGAGGTCGAGCGCCCGGACGTTGAGGCGGCGGTGAGCCGGCTGCTCGACGATCTCGATCTCGCGACCATGGCGGGCATCCCCCTGGCCAACCTTTCGAGGGGACAGGTGTACAAGGCCGCCCTCGCTTCCCTTCTGGCCGTCGACCCGGACCTCTGGCTCCTCGACGAGCCCTTCGCTTCCGGCATGGATCCGGCCGCGCTCAGCCTGTTCACCGATGCGGCCCGCGCGGCGGCGGGACGAGGGCGCAGCGTGGTCTTCGGCACCCAGATGCTCGATCTCGCGACGCGGCTGGCCGATCGGGTCATCGTGCTGCACGGGGCAGGCGTGGCCAGGAGCGGGTCGATGCAGGACATCGCGGCCGACGGCGAAGGTCTGCACGCCATGTTCGAGCAGCTGCGCAGAGGGCGCGTGTGAGCGACGCGACGAGAAGATCTCCCGGTGGGGCCACCGCCCGGGTCTGTGCGGCCACGGCGTGCGGCGCCACGGTTCATCTCGTCTCCGGCTTTGATGCCCGCTTCATGGCCCTCGTGGCGAACCTGTGCATCCTCTGGGAGGCAGGCCTGCTGTCGGCGCGGCTGCAGAGGGTGCGGAGGGCGGGCCCCGCCTCGCTGCTGGCCCTTGCGAACCTCCCTGTGAGCGACAGCGTTCTCTTCGAGCGCGCCTTTGGGGCCACCGTGCGCCGAACGGCGGTGGTGGCCGCATTCGCGCTCACCTGGTTTGCCCAGGAAGCGCTGCAGGCGGGGCTTGCCACGTTCCCGTCGGTGGCGCTTGCCATCGGCTGCGCGCTCATGCTGTGGGGGGTCGCCCTCGCTTCGCTGATCGTGCTCGCCGCGTCTCTTCCCCGCATCCCCCTGGTCTTGCGCGTGGGCATCACCGTGCTGCTGGTCGCGCTGGTCTTCGGCTCCGGCGCTTCGGGCGTCGATGAGCGTCTGACGGCGCTCACCTCCGGCTGGGTGCTGGAGATCTTCACGGGTGCCGTTCACCACAAGGCCGCCTGGACGGCGCTGCAGATGTGCGGCCTGCTCGTGGCCCTCGGCGTCGTGAACCTGTCGTGGCTGCGGTCGCGCTACCGGGTTCCGCAATTGATGTGGCGCCAGGTGCCGGGCGAGCTGGTGGTCGACCTGCTCGTGCGTCAAGAGGCGGTGGCGCTGGCTCGGGCATCGGCGGGTGCCGAGGGGAGTGTGCCGGAGGTGCTGCGCCAGCGCGCGGCCCGCAATGTCGCGGTATCGATACGTGAAGCCGTGGCCAGCGGGGGCTGGCGATCGGGCGAGCGCCCCATCGGACCGGTGGAGCGTCTCATCCACGCGCTTCTCTCAGCAGAGCAGCGCGCCCTCGCTTCGTTCGTCTCCCCGCTTCGCAGGGACGTCACCCAGGGATTCCTCTGGGCCGCGGTGGGGCTCCTCGCGGCGGCGCTGGCCGGCGCGCTGGGGCTGCCTGCCAGCGTACAGGGCATCGCTTTCGTCGCCATCATGGTCGCCGCCCTCTCGGTGGGGCGCATCCGAACCCTTCCTGCCTGCGTGCTGCAAGGCGCCCTTCCGGTCGATCCCATCACGCTTCTCTGGATCTCCCTCAAGATCTCCACCATCCGCGTCGGCCTGTGGCTCCCGTTCCTGCTCGTACAGGCCCGGATCGCGGCGACCTGCTGCGCCATGCCGACGGCGCCGTTCCTGGCGGTGCGCTTCGCCCTCCTCGTGCTCGCCTTGCAGCCGCTTGCAGTGGTGACCCACGTGGGCGGCGAGGATGCCGACGCCGGAAGCGCACGTGGATGGGGGGCGGCGGTATCTCGCCTGCTTCCCCTCATCACCGCGGTGCTGTCGGCGGTGGCGGTGGCGCGCATGGTTGCCGAACCCCCATTTGCCGAGACCGGTCTCGTGGCCGCGGTGGCGCTGCTCTCGCTGGGGGCCTTCGTGGCCCAGGGGCTGCGGCTCCAGTGCGACGATGGTCATCGATGACACCACAGCCTCCGCGCAACGCCTTGCAGCGCAACCGTCCGTTCAACAGAGCTGCCCTGACCTTGGCCTTGTTCGCGCTGGCGGCGTCTGCCGCGGTGTCGCGCATGATGTGGATCCCCATCTCCGGGCCCATGTACAAGGCGCCCAAGAAGCACTATGCGACCATCAGCGTGCCGCTCGTGGCACCGGGAGGCGGCGCCGCAACGGGGAGCGTGCGGCTGTACTGCAACGCCGGCGATGACGCCGACCGCCTCGTGGTGCGCGCCTCGGGTCTGGCCCCCTCGGCGCGCTGCATGCTCTGGTTCGCAGACGGCGCCGAGCGTCATGTGGGAGAGCCTTTCGAGGTTGCAGCCGATGTCGACGGGACCCTGCACTTCACGGTTCACGGGGCGCTCTGCGCGCTCAAGGACGCGCCGCTGCTGCTGATCACGGTCGGTGGGGGCGTCGTTCTCCGCGCCGACCTGCGGGCGCCCTCAGTGCCCTCGTCGACGCCGATGACGCCCACCGCGTCGCCTTCGGCGCACGTGCCGGATCTGAAGCTTCGAACGCCTACTCCGCCTTGACCGCCTCGATGAGGTCGAACCAGGCGCAACCGATCCAGCTTGCGATCACGCTCATGAGTGCGATGTCGAGAGCGGCGTCGTAGAGCGTGATGACGCCGCTCAGCAGGGGCGTCATCTGGTGGGAGAACATCAGGTATACCTTCAGGCCGAGCGTGGGCAGCATGCCCAGCACCAGGCGCGTGCCCGCTGCGGTGAGCAGCACGCCCACCACCGGCAGCCAGCGACCATCAGCCAGCAGCGCGCGTCCTCGACGAACCGCCTCCCATCCCTGGAGGCCTTCCTGAGTGACCGCGGGTCCCGCGAATGTGGAGAGCACGACCATCACGAGACCGGGGATCACGAGACAGATGCCTGCGGCGGTCACCGCCCCCGTCACCAGGCAGGTGACGGCCAGGGGAGCCGCCGACCCCATCACCGCGCGGATCGCGTCGCCTGCAGCGGGGCGTTCGCCGCGGCGCACGCGCGCCACGAGCTCGGTGGCGCCGGCGCTGCTCACGATGAGTGATCCGATGCTGAACACGAAGTAGAGGAGGGTGAGCACCCAGCTCTGGAGGGGTGGGTTTGCGAGCTCGAGCACGAGGGCGGGGAGGTAGGCCAGGGCGGTGACGCCCACAAATGCTCCGGGAGCGCGCTCATACACCGACAGGGCCCGCTCGAGCAGCCTCCAGAGCATCAGGTGCCACGGCAGCGCGCCGTCTCTCTCGTCGTTACCGATCACGGGTCTGTCCTCCTCGTGCGCGCGGCGGCTTTCTCAGCAAAACATCGGTGTTTCAGAAGATGCGGTCTCACACTTCACCTGCGCGCGCACAGCTCGGCGAGTCGCGCTTCGAGCAGGTCGATGCGCGCGCCCGTCTCGCTGTCGGCTTCTGGCTGCGCGTGCGCGCGCCGCAGGCGCACGCCGCGCACGGCCTCGCGCGCCTGCTCGAGCGCGTCGTCAGAGGCGTAGATCATGAAGAGCCCTACCAGCTCTCGCGCATCGTCCGGCAGATCGCTGCTCGGACGTCCGCGCGTGGACGCGGCAAGATCGGCGGCGGCCAGAACACGCGCAGTCGTCTCCTCGTCTGCCGCTTCGGCCGCGCCCGCGGTGAGCGTCTCGAGCAGCAGCCGATTGGCGTCATCGCTGTCGAGCAGCGCCCCCACCAGTGTGAGGGCCGCGTCATTGTCGTACACCCCTGGGCCCCACCGATTCATTGCCGCTCTCCTGTCGCGGGCAGCGTGAACCGGAACAGCGACCCGCCGCCGGGATTCGATTCGACCCAGATCCGCCCCCCGTTGCGCTCGACGATCTTCTTGGCGATGGAGAGCCCGATGCCGGTGCCGGGATAGTCTGAACGCGGGTGAAGCCGTTGGAACACGGTGAAGATGCGCTCACGCTGACGTGGGTCGACACCGATGCCGTTGTCTTCCACGGTGAAGGTCCACGTATCGCCGGTTCGGTGGGCGCGCACCTTCACGCGGGGACGTTCCCCCGCGCGTCGGAACTTGATGGCGTTGCCCACGAGGTTCTGGAAGACGCGAGAGAGGGCGACGAGCTCGATGGGAACGCGGGGCAGGCGACCCGCGCGCACGTCAGCGTCGGTCTCCTCGATGCTCTGCCCGAGGTTGGCCACGGCCGTCTGGAAGGCCGCCTCGGCCTCGCAGATCTCGCCGAGCCGGCCCTCGAAGTCGACCCGTGAGTACTCGAGGAGGTCGCGGATCAGCGCCTGCATGCCCCCGGCGCTCTCGATGGCGAAATCGATGAGCCGGACGGCGTCAGCCTCGAGCGTCTGGCCATGGCGCCGCTTGAGCAGGCTGAGGAAGCCGTTGACGACGCGCAGCGGCTCTTGAAGGTCGTGCGAGACGATCTGGGCGAACTGCTGCAGCTCTGCATTCGAGCGCGCCAGCTCGTCGGCGGTCTGCTTCAGGGCGGCCTCTGCGCGCTGCTGTTCCCCCGTGTCGGTGAACGAGATCAGCCAGCTCATCACGTTCTCGCGATGATCGCGGATCGGCGTCATCGAGCCGGTGACGTGCACGGCTGTGCCGTCCTTGCGATACAGCACCGCGCTGCCGTGGTACTCTCCGTGCTGCTGCGCGTATGTCCAGACGCGCAGCAGCTCTGTGACCGACAGCGGGTTCACCGCGAAGATGGGCTGCTCGAGCACCTCTGCCATCGCGTACTGGAACGTGCGCAGGGCGGCGGGATTCACGTAGTCGATGCGGCCCTGGCCGTCGACGATGACGATGCTCGCGCCGCTCTGCTCCGCCGCGGTGTGGAACTTGTCGAGCACGCGCCGCATGCGGCGCTGCTCGCTGACGTCGCGAAACGAGACGATGGCTCCCTGCACCCGCCCTTCGCTGTCTCGCAGGGGGCGGCCCGTGCACGTGATGAGCAGGCCCTCCGGGCGCTCCTCGTTGCGCACGAAGACCTCGTAGTCGTCGCACGGCTGGTCGTTGAGCACGCGCATGAGGGGGAGCTCGGAAGCGGTCAGCGGGGTGGTCTCGTCAGAATGGAAGAGGCCATACTCCTGCTGCCAGTCTTCGGGGGGGCGCGACGTCGCGCCACGCCCGATGATGCGCTGGGCCGCGGGATTGAACACCAGGAAGCGCATCTGTCGATCGGCCACCACCACCCCTTCGCCCAGGCCGTCGACGCACATCTGCAACAGGCCGAGGCGGTTCGCGTCGTCGAGCAGCGAGGCGTCGAGCCGAGCGGTCAGGCTGTTGTCGAGGGCAGGGCCGGTCGAAGCGGCGGAGAGATCGCCGCCTGCAGCCTTGAGAACCGTTGTCGAGGTGCGACCGTTCTTCACCCTGCGATCTTCGAGTCGGGGGGGAAGTCTCCTCGCGCGCGTCCGCGCCGCGTCAGCGCGGGCGGTTGCGGTACCGGTCGTAGAGGGCCTTCTGTCGGTCGCGCAGGTCGATCTCGCGTCCTTGCACCCAGGCGCGCAGCACGTGCGTGCGGGTGTCGAGGATGTCGCCATCGGCCAGGAAGAAGGTGGCTTCCTTGCCGGCAGTGATGCTGCCCAGCCTGTCGGCAAAACCGAATATCTCGGCCGGGCGCAGGGTGATGGCGCGCAGGCTCTCGAGCGCGTCGAGACCCCAGGCGTGGGCGCGCCCTCCCAGATCGGAGAGGTAGCGGGCATTGGAGCCCGCCGCGCCGCTCGAGAGCGCCACCTTCACCCCGGCGGCCACAAGCGTGGCGGGGGCCCTGTACAGCACGTCGTAGGGCTCGTCGACACGCTGGGGCAGGGCGAGCTGCGCTGTGTACACCACCGGCACCCCTGCCGTCGCCAGGGGCTTGGCAAGACGCCACGCGTCACGTCCGCCGAGAAGCACCATGCGGAGGTGACGCTTCTCGCTCCACCTCAGGGCGGCGGCAATCTCGTCGACGCCGTCGGCGCTCACCAGAACGGGGATCTCGCCGCGCACCGCCGCCGCCAGGGCCTCCCACTGCACGTCGCGCTCCTCAGTCGCGCCGGCCTTGCGCGCCGCGGCGTAGGCCCGTCCGTTCTCGAACGCTTCGTCGATGTCGTGCAGCGCCTCGCGCCGAGCCTTCTCCTGCTTCTTCGCGGGTGTGCTCCACGGGGCTCGCTCGATGCCCATCTTCGGCCACCGCACGTGGAGGGCGGCCGGCGCCTTCACCGTCATGTCCTCGCGTGTCCAGCCGCTCAGGCGCATCACGGCGGAACGTCCGGCGATGGCGTCCCCCCGTGGCGTGACCACCGCCGTCATGATGCCGGCCGATAGGGCCACGGGGAGCAGCTGGGAATCCGGGTTGAAGGCCAGATCGGCGCGGGCGTTGGCATTCAGGGGGCCTTTCTCGGCGTCGTCGCGGGTCGAGCGAACCGCGTCGATCTCCACCAGGCCGAGCACCGCGTCTGCCTCGATGAGCGCGGGGTAGAGGTGCAGCCCCTCTGCCCGCACCGTTGGCACGTCGACGGGCGGCGCGCCGCCGCCGACCACAGCGATGCGACCGTCTCTCACCACCACCGTTCCGCCGGGGATGGCCGGACCCGTGGCGGTGTGCACCACGGCCCCCACGAGCGCAAAGGTCGCGGCGTCTGGCGTGGGGCGCTTCGGCCCAGGCCCTTGCGTGCCCGCGGGCTGCTGGGCGATGGCTGGCGTGCGCGGCGAGCAGAGCGCGAGGGCCACGAAGATTGCGATGAGGCAGCGGTGCAGCGATGCGCGTGTCATGGCTTTTCCTCCACATCGGCCTTCGCCGCATGCCTTGCCTTCTCGGTGAGGGCGTGCCGCTCGGCCGCGCGCGCTTTGCTCTCCTCAGCGTCCGCGGCGCGGTCGAAGTATCGGCGCCCCTCGATCCACGTCTGCTCGCAGATCGCCTGCTGGCTCAGCGGATGGGCGCTCCAGATCACGAAGTCTCCGTCCTTGCCTGGCTCCAGGCTGCCGATGCGCTTCTCCACCCCGAGCTGGCGGGCTGGATTGATGGTGACGAAGGCCAGGGCGTCGCTCTCCGGCAGGCTGCCGTAGCGCACGGCCTTGGCGGCTTCGGTGTTCAGGCGGCGCGCCTGCTCGTCAGAGTCGGAGTTGAAGCTCACCACCACGCCGCGATCGTGCATGAGCGCCCCGTTGTATGGAATGGCGTCGATGACCTCGTACTTGTAGGCCCACCAGTCGGAGAACGTCGACGCCATGGCGCCGTGGCGGGCCATCTCGCCGGCGACCTTGTAGCCTTCGAGCACATGCTGGAAGGTCTTCACCCTGAATCCGAACTCCTCCGCCAGGCGCATGAGCATGAGGATCTCGTCCTGGCGATAGCTGTGGCACTGAATCAGGCGGCGGCCATCGAGCACCTCGAGGATTGCGTCGAGCTGAAGGTCTGGGCGCGGCGCGATGGGGCGCCGTCCCGCCGCGTGGGCTTCCCGAGCCGCACGGTAGGCGAGGGCCGCGGTGAAGCGCTCGCGGATGATCTCGGCCACGCCCATCCGGGTGAGGGGATAGCGGTTGTGCGGCCCCCAGTTGGCCTGCTTCGGGTTCTCTCCCAGGGCGAACTTGATGCCCTCGGGCACGTCGCGCATGCAGATGGCGTCAGGGCCCTCTCCCCACTTCCACTTGCAGGTCACCACCTGGCCGCCGATGGCATTGGCCGAGCCATGCATCACGTTGGCCGCGGTGACGCCGCCCGCCAGCTCGCGGTACATGGCGATGGCGAAGGGATCGATGACGTCCTTGATGCGCACCTGTGCCGTGATGGCCAGGGTGCCTTCGTTCACGTCGCCATCGATGGCCGTGTGGCTGTGGGCGTCGATGATGCCGGGGGTGACGTGGCGTCCAGCGGCGTCGATGACCACGGCGCCGGCGGGCGCGGTCAGGCCACTTCCGATGGCCGCCACCTTTCCGCCTCGAACGAGGAGATCGGCGTGCTCGAGGGTTCCTTGTGGTCCCTCGGTCCAGATGGTGGCATTGCGCACGAGCACGG